>JACPDC010000059.1 GCA_016184235.1 Deltaproteobacteria bacterium
GGGCGGGGTGGTCATGTGACCGTGAACGTCGATGACTTTATAGTTCTGAAACATTTTTTCCCCCTTTTTTAGTTTTCCTCTTTCTCGTCTAAACGGACGCCTTTCGGTCTTTCGCCGGCGGCGCAGAGAGCGCATCGACGACGGCGGCCACAGTAGGAGCCGGATCCGTCCGGTCCTTGAAGGGCACGAGTCGCTCGCATATTTCAGCGGCTGCATTGTGAAAGCCGGTCGGCAAGCCGGCGGCCTCGAAGGTCGCGGCGATCTCTCTCATCTCGCCCACATAGCGCCACGCCTTGGGCGCGGCGACCGCCGCGGCCTGAATGCACCGGCGCTCCAGGTCGGGCTGGGATATCGCCCATTCTTCCAGCAGGGCCTTGTCCACGCCCTCCGTCGCCGCAAGCGCGCACACCGCCAGAACCAACGCGTCGGTGCATTTGCTCCAGGCGGCATAAGCCATCTTGAGCGCGGAGGCGGCCCCGGGCTTCTCCCCGATGGCCCTGGCGTCGAGCATGCTCGCCGAAAACAGCCCCGCCACTTCCGGGGCGCGGGCTCCGGAGAGATAAAGACGGGTGGTTCCGGCCCGTTTTACCGGAGAGCCGATGATGCCGCCGTCTACGAAACTCGCCCCGGCTTTGGTCACGATCTCGCCGATTCGCTCGGCCGTGGCCCGTGAAACCGCGTTGGCGTCCACATAGATGCCGCTGAACTTCTGCTCCGCCACGCTGCGAGCGACTTCTAAAGCGGCATGCGGCGGGCAGACGGAGAGAATAACATCACTCTCCCGGATTGCAGCGGCAAGATTCTTCACGTCCACCAGTCCGGCCTGCCTAGCGCGTTCTTGCGTTGCCTTGCTGCGTTCACGCGACACCCACACGACGCGGGCGCCGCTCGTGGCCGCGGCCGCACCGATGGTGGCGCCCATGTTGCCCGG
The DNA here is from genome assembly GCA_016184235.1 of Deltaproteobacteria bacterium. Classification (GTDB taxonomy): domain Bacteria; phylum Desulfobacterota; class Binatia; order UBA9968; family UBA9968; genus UBA9968. The sequence goes on from JACPDC010000059.1 coordinate 932, forward strand.
ATGGAGCAGCGCGATAGTCTTAATCTTCACGGTTAGTCCCTCCCCTTCAACGCGAGGTAACCCGCCAGCTCTTTAAGTCTTGGCCACAAGGTGAGAATCAAGCCAAATGGAGGGTAAGATAGCGCACTACGACAACCGCCGATATAATTCGGCGTTCTTGTGGAGGATATAGTCGGCGGCACGTTGAAACGCCTCTTCGGGTCGCGTGAGCAGCTCTTCGATGCTGACCCGCGCCAGGTCCTCCGGCGCTACGTCGTAACGCGAGGCAATCTCGCGCAACTTTGCGAGGCGGTCTTCGGAAAGGTCAATGGTAATAGCGCTCATAGCGTCACCTCTTCCTTCATCAACTCAAGAACCGCGCGCACCTGTTCGACGGTGACGCCAGGGAACCACTCCACGAACTGAGTGATCTCGGCGCCATCTTCAAGATTCTCAAAGAGAGCCGAGACCGGGACGCGCGTCCCGCGAAACACCCACGCGCCGCTCACGCGCTCTGCATCACGCTCGACCGCTGAACAGGACGACCAATCCAACATGGCCCTATCCTAGCCGTAGTATCCCAGCGATTCAAGGCGCCTGGCTCCCGCGCGAAACAAGTCAATAGTCATGCCAGGCCCCAAAACCACCTCATTTCTCCTCGTACCATTTTTTCACAATACTATAGCAATTACTTTATGAGACTTACATTTGGGACAGGCGTATTGCATTTTTTAGCCCTACAAGTCCCGCGTCCAGAAAAAGACACGCGGTTGCCGCGATTCTCGTGCCGTTCAAAGCGCTTGTCAAGGTTTTATGGGCCGGTCGGCCCTGTTGCTTTATGCCGAATGCCCGGATAGAAAATAGGGTAACCTGTAAAGCATTAAGGAGAGTCCCATGGCACAGAAATCCTTGAATAGCTTCGGCACGGCGGCGACGCTGAAGGTCGGCGATCAGACCTACAAGATCCACCGATTGGACAAGCTGGAGAAGGCCGGGTTCAAGACCGTCCCACGGCTCCCTGTGTCGCTCAAGATCCTTCTGGAAAATCTCCTGCGCTGCGAGGATAACCGCCACGTGACCAGGGCGGACATCGAGACGCTGGCGGGATGGAATCCGAGGGAAAAGAAAGAGAAAGAGATCGCCTTCATGCCGGCGCGGGTCTTGACCCAGGATCTCACCGGCGTGCCTGCCGTGGTGGATCTCGCCGTGATGCGCGACGCGATGAAGCGCCTGGGCGGCGACCCGAAAAAGATCAACCCGCTCGTGCCCGTCGATCTCGTCATCGACCACTCGGTGCAAGTGGACGCTTTCGGCTCGGCAAAGGCCTTTCATCAAAACTCGGAGATCGAGTTCCAGCGCAACGTCGAGCGGTACGCCTGCCTTCGCTGGGGACAAAAGGCCTTCAGCAATTTCAAAGTCGTGCCCCCGGACACCGGCATCTGCCATCAGGTGAATCTGGAATACCTGGGTCAGGTGGTCTTCCGGGCGAAGGAGGACAAAACGACGCTGGCTTATCCGGACACGCTGGTCGGCATGGATTCCCACACGACAATGATCAACGGTCTCGGCGTCGTCGGCTGGGGCGTGGGCGGCATCGAGGCCGAGGCGGCGCTGCTCGGCCAGCCGATCATCATGCTCATCCCCGACGTCATCGGCTTCAAGCTCCATGGCAGGCTGCGCGAGGGCGCCACGGCGACGGACCTCGTCCTCACCGTGGTCCAGATGCTGCGCAAAAAAGGCGTGGTGGAAAAATTCGTCGAGTTTTACGGCGCGGGGCTTTCGAGTCTCAGCATCGCCGACCGCGCCACCATCGGCAATATGGCGCCGGAGTACGGGGCGACCATCGGCTTCTTCCCCGTGGATGACGAGACGCTCAGGTACCTCAGGCTCACGGGACGAAGCCCCAGGCTGATCAAGCTGGTGGAGGCCTACTGCAAGAAGCAGGGCCTTTTCCGCACCGACGCCTCTCCGGATCCGGTCTTCACCGACACCCTGGAGCTGGACCTCGCCGCTGTGGAGCCGAGCCTGGCGGGACCGAGAAGACCGCAGGACCGCGTGCCGCTCACGCAAGCAAAGGCCTCTTTCCGGGAGGCGCTGCCGGGCCTTTTAAAGAGCGGGACACCGGATCAAACCGTCTCTGTCCAACTGAACGGCGACCGCGCCACGCTCGGCCACGGCGCGGTGGTAATCTCGGCGATCACGAGCTGCACGAACACTTCCAATCCCTCTGTCTTGATCGGCGCGGGCCTGCTCGCAAGGAACGCCGTCAAAAAGGGACTCAAGGCCAAGCCGTGGGTGAAAACCAGCCTGGCCCCGGGCTCGAAGGTCGTGACGGACTATTTGAAGGACAGCAGGCTCATGCCGTATTTGGAAAAACTCGGCTTCTATCTCGTCGGCTACGGCTGCACCACCTGCCTCGGCAATAGCGGCCCGCTTCCGGAGCGCGTCTCCGCCGCGATCCAAGAAGGGGATCTGGTCGCCGTGGCGGTTCTCTCCGGCAACCGGAATTTCGAGGGACGGATCCATCCGCAGGTGAGGGCCAACTATCTCGCCTCTCCGCCCCTTGTCGTCGCCTACGCCCTGGCGGGCCGGATGGACATGGATCTATACAAAGAACCGCTGGGCAACGACCAGAAAGGAAATCCGGTCTATTTAAAGGATATCTGGCCGGCGCCCGAGGAAGTGCGCGAGCAGATTCGCAAGTCGGTCAAGGCCTCCATGTTTAAAAAGGAATACGGCGAGGTCTTCGAGGGCGACAGGCGCTGGCAGAAGATGCCCACTCCGGAAGGGGAGCTGTTCGCCTGGGACGCCGATTCGACCTATGTACGCGAGGCGCCGTACTTCAAAAATATGGGCAAGACTCCGACGGCGCCGAAAGACGTGGCCGGCGCGCGGGCCCTGGCGGTTCTCGGCGACTCGATCACCACCGACCATATCTCTCCCGTCGGCTCCATCGAGAAGAACGGGCCGGCGGCCCGGTATCTCACCGAGCACGGCGTCGAGCCCAAGGACTTCAACCAGTACGGCGCGCGGCGCGGTAACCATGAGGTGATGATGCGCGGCACGTTCGCGAACGTGCGCCTCAAAAACCATCTAGCGGCCGGCACCGAGGGCGGCTGGACGGTGCATCTACCGGACAAAAAGCAGATGTCGATCTACGACGCCGCCATGCAGTACCAGAAAGAGGGCATCCCCCTCGTCGTCATCGCCGGTAAGGAATACGGCACCGGCTCCTCGCGCGACTGGGCGGCCAAAGGGCCGAGGCTGTTGGGCATCAGGGCGGCCATCGCGGAGAGCTACGAGCGCATTCACCGCAGCAACCTGATCGGGATGGGCATCGTGCCGCTGCAGTTCAAAGCCGGTGAGAGCCTCAAGTCTCTCGGTCTGACCGGATTCGAGACCTACGACGTTACCGGGATCTCCGACGGGCTCACCCTGAAGAAGGAGCTCACCGTGAAGGCGAAAAGCGACGACGGCAACGTAAAGGAATTCAAGACGATCTGCCGGATCGACACCCCTGCGGAGCTTGATTACTACCGCCACGGCGGAATTCTCGAGTACGTGCTGCGGCAGCTCCTTCAGAAGTAGCGATTCCTGCCCGGACTCAAGCCGCAAAAACAAAACGGGCCCCCTCCTGTCCGGAGGAAGCCCGTTTCCGGCGCGCTTTGCGCCGAACTTTTTTTAGAATTTTCTGCTGCCCGCCCGTCCACTGGGCCCATCGCGCCTTGTGCGACGGTGGCCGGCAATCCCTACCGAAGTACAGCCTCCGTTTTCTTGGTCGTCGAGGCGACCGTCGTGCCTTCAGGCACTTTAGTTAAGGCTACTTCGCGCCACCCGCCGCCGATGAAGCGCCGCCCGCGGACCGCGGGCTATCTTGGCCAGGCGGAGTTCCCTCTTCCATAGCCACCTCCTTTTTGTGGAAGGCTATGTTTGATTCTATGGACTTTGAACGGCTCTTTGTCAAGAGGCAATTTTCGTCTTTTCTTTCTCAATCGGCGCCGTGCCGATCCAATGGCCGATATCCACGACGATCCCCTCCGGTCCGCGGAACTTCGCCTCATAGTGCGCGGCGCTGCCCAGCTCGATGGTCGCGATTTTCTTCGCCCCCTGGGCTTCGAGGGTTTTGCCCGCGACCGCGTCATCCTCAACCGTGAAACCGATGTGATCGATGCCGGGCCGGACCGGCTCTCCGTCCGGAGAAGTGATCCGGATCGGCAGGACGGTGATGTTGATGCTGCCGTCGGAGAGGTCGATCGCCTGGTTTTTCCGCCGCTGGGTAATCGTCATCCCGAGGGCGTTGACAAAAAAGTTCGCCATGCCCTCGACGTCCGCCGCCCTGTAGGCGATGTGTCGAATCTTTGCCATCTTCTCGCTCCTTTCGTTACTTGCCGCCGTAAACCCTGTCAAAGAATCCTTCGCTCTCGAGATTCTTGAGCCAGCTCGAGTCGATCAACTCCTCGGCCTTGAGCGATGCGACCTTCGGATTTTGCTCGGCGACGTATTTGATCACGGTTCTGGTGCCCTCCGCCGTGGGGTACGGCTTTCTGTCCAGCTCCTCCTGGGCCTCAAGATAGAAGTCCTCCGCATCCTCCACACTGCGCAGCCTCAGGTTCCTGGCGATCACCTCCTTGACCGCCTGCTTGTTGTCCCTATTAAACGTGTAGGCGTAGCCCTCAATGATCGCGCGCGTGAAAATCTCGCCGACCTTGGGCCGTCCCGAGATAAAATCCCTTTTCGCCGCCAGCACGGTGTTCTGATAGGGGATCTTGGCCTTATTGAGGTTCAAGAGCGGCGCGTAGCCTTTGCCGACCATGACTTTAGTGGCAAGCCTCTGCAGCATGGCCGCGTCGAGCGCCTTTTGCTCGAGCGCCGCCATGCGCTCCGGATCCAGGCCGGTCTGGAGGATGATGATTCCATCCCGCTTGGCATTGAGCCCCAGATGCTCCAATGCAATCAGGGCCGAGGTATGGGAGGAGCCGCCGAAGCGGGCCGTGCCGAGCCTCTTGCCTTTGAGATCGGCTGCTTTTTTTATGTTGGGCTGGCTGACCAGCGTAAAAGGGGAGGTGTTGCTGATTCCCAGGAACATGACGATTTTCTCCCCCGCTGCGATCAGGCTCAGGAGCGAGGCCGGGGCGGCCGCCGCGACCTGGATCTCGCCGGCGGCGAGCATCTGCGTCGCCAGCGTGCCCCCGCTCACGAAGATCAACTGGACGTCAAGCCCGTGCTTGTCGAAGATTTTCTTATCTCTGGCCACCCACAACGGGGTGTTATGGGGCGTCGCCGTGGAGACGGCTACTCTAATCTGCGGCCTCGCCGTTTGCGCCTGAAGAGAGCCGGCGGTCACAAGAGCCGAAAGAAATGCTACGATCGCGATCCGTCTCCACTTAGTCAGCATCCTGCCCCTCCTCTAACTTCTCCGACCAGAAAAAAACGCATCCTCGAGGGCCGGCCAGGGCCGCGTGCTCGGTGTTGCCCGGGACGACCAGCCTGTCGCCGGGCCGGCAGTCGAACTTCTGCCCTTTCACGGTCACCTCCATGCTTCCCTGCAAAAAGACCAGGAGCTTGGTTTCGGGATGGCGGTGCGGCTCGTAGGCGCGCCCCGGAGGGTCCTCGATGCAGACAGGGTCGTATCCCTCCCGGAGCACCTCCCCGGCGATCCTCTCTTTGTCGAGCATCTTGTAAAACTTCGGCTGATACATCGGTTTTGGTTATTCGCGCATTCGTTATTAGTGTATCCGTTCCTGGCGTATGCGATTGACGAGTGACCATTAACGAGCAACCATTATACTTTTTAACTTTTTCTCCATCGCGGAACTTTCTTGCGGTTGGGTATGCCGTCGCCCAGCAGAGTCCTTCCACCCAACGGAAAATTCTTCGGCGGGATCGCGCCCATGACGAGAAACACCACGTCCCGCTTGGAGTCGTTGCCGATGGCGCGATAGGCCTGCGGCGAGACGCGTATGATCGTCCCCTCCGGCATCGAATGGCGCCGGCCGTCGAGGATGATGCTCCCCGTTCCCTTGAGGGCGATAAAGACCTCCTCCTGCACCCTGTGACGGTGGACGTAGCCGGCCCCGTCGCCGGGCCGGTACCGGACAAAGCTGAACCCCACTCCCTTACAACCCATCAGCCGGGAGAGGAACTCCTTCTCCTTTACTTTGCCGAGCGGCATGAAAAACTTCGCATACCGGGCCTTTGCCATGGAGCCTCCCGACGCCGAGAATTTTGTTGACCTTTGCCCCCGTAACGGAAGAAAATAGCCCCGTAAGGGGTCAAAAGCAAACAGATCTCATGTTTTACCGTTACCGCTTCGAATCGGCAATCTATGACACGCTCAGCCGCATCCCCCTGCACGTGCGTCTGAAGCTCGACGTGACCGGCGTCAAGATCTCTCTGAAAGGCTGGCTTGCCTTCGGCCTGGAGGAGAGAGCGGTCCTCTGCCATCTGCCGGTGGAGAGCGACGAGGAAAGAAAAGCCTTCTTTTCCTATCTCGATTTTCTTTCACGCCGGTACTTCGGCGCAGGCGCCTTCGTCGTCGCTCCCGTAGCCAGCCCGCCGTGGGAGGATTTGAGCCGGATACCGAACTCCGTGATGGAGCAAAGCCGGGAGAAAGAACCAACCGTAACACTCCACGAGTGGGCGGGATGGGACCTCTACCAGCGCTACGCCCTCTGCAAGCTGTCGGTTTCAAAAAACGAGCCCGAGCAGTTTTTCGCGGCGCTGCGCGAATTCCGTGAAAGAAGCGGCTGATATGCCTTGGCCCGCTGGCGCGCAACAACAGATTTAGATGGGTACTTTAAAATCCAACGATACCAGACTCTCCCGCGTCATGCCGTTCGGCGTGGGCCAGGTAAAGCCGCACCACTTCCGCGAGATGGCCGCGGTCGTCTGGGAAAACAAGACCGAGCTGCGCTACGCCTGGGACATCCTGCGCCGCGGCGTCTGCGACGGCTGCTCGCTGGGCCCTTACGGCCTGCGCGACGACGTCATGGATGGAATCCATCTCTGCATGAGCCGGCTGAAGCTCCTGCAGCTCAACACCATGCGCGAGTTCAAGGCTGCGGCGCTGAGCGATGCGAACCGGCTCCAATATGTAGGACAGGAAAGGCTCCGCTCTTTGGGCAGGCTCCCCTTTCCCTTTGTCCGGCGCAAAGGAGATAAGGGTTTTACCCGCGTTTCCTGGGAGGAGGCGGTCGGGCTCGCGGCTCAAGCGATCCGCAGGAGCGCGCCGCAGCGTATGGGCTTTTTCGCCACCTCCAGGGGGCTCACCAACGAGGTCTACTATGTCTTTCAAAAGCTCGCCCGGACACTGGGGACCAACAACGTAGATCTCTGCTCTCGCCTGTGCCACGCGGCCAGCGTCTACGGGCTGAAGGCCACTCTGGGGGCGGCCGCGCCAACCTGTTCGCTCTCCGATTTTATCGGCGCCGATCTGCTTGTTATCTTCGGCTCGGACCTCGCCAACAATCAACCGGTGACCACCAAGTACATGTACTACGCCAAGAAGAAGGGCACCCGCATCATGGTGGTCAATCCGATGCGGGAATACGGCCTGGAGCGCTACTGGATTCCATCGGTGCTGCCGAGCGCGCTCTTCGGCACCAAGCTCATGGACGATTTTTTCCAGGTGCGCGTGGGCGGCGATATCGCCTTCATCAACGGGGTCCTCAAGGCGCTGATCGCCATGAATCGCCTGGACAAGGAGTTTGTCGCGGGCCACACGCGCGGCTACGAAGAGCTCGATGCCACCCTGGAGCAACAGCCTTGGGAGATGCTGGAGGAGCGCTCGGGCCTGCCCCGCCTGGAGATGGAGCGCTTCGCGCAGATTTACAGCGTCGCCCGCACCGCGGTCTTCGTCTACAGCATGGGTCTCACCCAGCACGAGTTCGGCGTGGATAACGTCAAGGCGATCGTCAACCTCGCCCTCGCCCGCGGCATGCTGGGAAGGGAGAAATGCGGCATCATGCCGATCCGCGGCCACAGCGGCGTGCAGGGAGGCGGGGAATGCGGCTCCGAGCCGGACAGGTTTCCCGGCGGCTTCCAGGTCAACGAGGAGAACGCCCGGCGCTTCTCCAACCTATGGCGCCACCCGCTTACCTCCACGCCCGGGCTGAGGGTGCCCGAGATGATCGAGGCCGCGCACAAGGGAGAGATGGAGCTGCTCTACTCCATCGGCGGAAATCTCCTGGAGACGATGCCGGATCGAAAGTTCGTGGCGAGCGCCCTGGCGCAGGTGCCGGTGCGGATCCACCAGGACATTGTCCTTAACAGCTCGATGCTGATCGATCCCGCGGGGCTGGTCATCCTCCTTCCCGCCCAGACCCGCTACGAGCAGCGGAGCGGCGGCACTACCACCAGCACGGAGCGGAGGATACGCTTCACGCCGGAGATCCCCGGCCACCGGATCGGCGAGACGCGCCCGGAGTGGGAGATCCCGTGTCTCATCGGGCGCAAGGCGATGCCCAACGGCGACCGCCTCTTTCCCTACGATGACACGCAGGGCGTCCGCGAGGAGATGAGCCGGGTGATGCCGATGTACCAGGGGGTCGAGAAGCTTGCGAAGGAGGGCGACTCTCTCCAATGGGGCGGCCCTTATCTATTCAAGGGCGGCAACTTCTCGAACATGCCGGATGGTCGCGCCCTTTTCAGCGCGCTCGGGCCGCCGGACCGCAGGGCCCCGGAGGGCCGTTTCTGCCTCACCACCAGGCGGGGAAAACAGTTTAACAGCATGACCTTCAGCTCCACCGATCGCCTCATGGGAAGCAAAACCAGGCAGGCGATCTTTATCTCCCCGGAAGATGCCGAGCGGCTGAGCCTCGATGACGGGGACCAGGTGCTGGTTCGCTCTCAAGTGGGCGAGATGGCCGGAATCATTCAAATCGCGCCGGTAAAACCGGGCACTCTGCAGGCCTACTGGCCCGAGGCCAATGTCCTCATCGGCCGCCGCACCGATCCCCTCTCCGGCGAGCC
>JACPDC010000060.1 GCA_016184235.1 Deltaproteobacteria bacterium
TGGAAATCTCCTTGCGAAAAATCACGAAACCCGCCAGGTCGCGCAGCTCTTTTCCGTCCACGTAGCGCATCGGCCGGCTCCAGGTGAGCGCGATGCCGCTGTCCTGGGCCTGCGCCCTGAAGTCCCGGATGGTTTCGGGCGTGGCCAGCTCCGGGGCGCGCGGCTCCCCTTTCTTGCCGCAACCCGCTAAGACGGCAAGGCAAAAGTAAAAAGTCAAAAGTAAAAAGCAAATCCCTTTCCCGCCTTTTGCCTTTTGCCTTTTTACTTGATTCATACTCCCAACTCCTTCAGGCGGCGCCGCACATTGGCCAAGGCGGTCCCCCCGGCAGCCCGCCGGCGCTGAACCGCAGCCTCCACGCTGAGATAGCGGTAGACATCCTTCTCGATCTTCGGCGAAAAGCGCTTCAGTTCCCCGAGCGAAAGCTCTTCGATCCGGCAGCGCCGCTCCAAACAGAGACGGACCACTCGCCCCGCCAGGGCATGCGCGGCGCGGAAATTCACGCCCCGGCCTGCGAGGTAATCGGCCAGGTCGGTGGCGTTCATGAAGCCATCGCGCGCGGCCGCCAGCATCCTTTGTTTTTTGACCTTTACCCGGCGCACCAGCTCGCGCATCATCTTGAGACTCGCCTTGACGGTATCCGCCGTATCGAACAACGGAACCTTATCTTCCTGGAGATCCCGGTTATAGGCCAGGGGCAGCCCCTTCATGATCGTCAGCAGGGCATGGAGGTGGCCAAATACCCGTCCGGTCTTGCCGCGCACCAACTCGGCCACGTCCGGATTCTTCTTTTGCGGCATCATCGAGCTCCCGGTGCAGTAGCGGTCAGGAAGTTCAACGAATCCGAACTCTTGACTAGACCACAGGATCAGCTCCTCCGCAAGACGGCTCAGGTGCACGAAGAGAATCGCCGAGGCCGAGAGAAACTCCAGGAGGAAGTCCCGATCGCTCACCGCGTCGATGCTGTTCTTCGAGATCCCCGCGAAGCCGAGCAGCTTCGCGACGTACGCGCGGTCGATCGGAAAAGTCGTTCCCGCCAGGGCCCCGGAGCCCAGAGGTAAAACGTTGACCCGCTCCAGACAGGCGCTCATGCGCTCCCGGTCGCGCTGCAGCATTTCGACGTAGGCTAAAAGATGGTGGGAAAAGAGCACCGGCTGCGCCTTCTGCAGATGGGTATAGCCTGGCATGATGACTCCCAGGTGCCGCTTGGCTCCCTGCGCCAGCTCGCCCTTGAGATCCTCCAGCGCCCCGATAATCGCCCGCAGCTCCTCCCTGAGATAGAGCCGCATATCCAGCGCCACCTGGTCGTTGCGGCTTCTCGCGGTATGGAGCTTTCCCCCCGCGGAACCGATCTTGTGCGTGAGCCGCCGCTCGATATTCATGTGGATATCTTCATCGACCGGCGAAAAAGGGAATCTCCCGCTTTCAATCTCCCGCAGGATCGCCTTCAGGCCGCGGACGATCTTTCGCGCTTCTCGGGAAGAGATGATTCTCTGTCGCGCGAGCATCTTGGCGTGGGCGATGCTGCCCTCGATGTCGTGGCGATAGAGCCGCCGATCCACCTCGATCGAGGCGGTGAAGGCCTCGACGGCCTCCGCCGTCTTAGCTTCGAAGCGGCCTCCCCAAAGTTTATTCCCCCTAGCCACCCTTGTTCCCCATCCTAATTTTGGATTTTAGATTAAACCCTTCAACCCTTAAACCTTTTCAACTGCCTCAGCCTGCGGAGCTTTAGGCGCAGGGCATTGAGCCTGATAAAACCGTCGGCGTCGCCTTGATGATATCCCTCCCCCTCCTCAAAGGTCGCTATCTTCGGATCGTAAAGGGACTTGGGCGACTTTCTCCCGGCCGCGGTCACGCTTCCCTTATAGAGCTTGAGCCGCACGCGGCCGCTGACATTCTCCTGGGAGGCATCTATCGCCTGCTGCAGGATTTCCCGCTCCGGGGCGAACCAATAACCATAATAGACCAGTTCCGCATACTTGGGAATGAGCGAGTCCCGCAGCCGCATCACCTCCCGGTCCATGGTGATCGACTCCAGGGCGCGGCGCGCGCAATGGAGCAGCGTCCCCCCGGGCGTCTCGTAGACGCCGCGGGATTTCATGCCTACATAGCGGTTCTCGACCAGATCGACCCTGCCGATGCCGTGCCTAGCTCCTAAGGCATTCAAGCGCGACAGCAGTCCGGCCGGGGAATAGGATCTCCCGTTCAGGGCCACCGGGTCCCCGCGAGAGAAGTCGATCTCGGCATACTCCGGCCGGAGCGGCGCCTTCTCCGCGGCTCTGGTCCAGAGAAACATCTCGGCCGGAGGCTCGCGCCAGGGATCCTCCAAGATCCCTCCCTCGTAGCTGATATGAAAGAGATTGCGGTCCGTGCTGTAGGGTCTCTTCTTGCTTACCGGCACGGGGATGCGGTGGCGTCTGGCGTATGAAACCAGGGCCTGGCGCGAGTTGAGATCCCACAACCGCCAGGGCGCGATGACTTTAACGTCGGGTCTGAGCGCGTAGTAAGTAAGCTCGAAGCGCACCTGGTCGTTTCCCTTCCCGGTCGCCCCATGGGCCACGGCATCCGCCCTCTCTCTGACGGCGGTGTCGATCTGCCCTTTGGCAATGAGCGGCCGGGCGATGGAGGTGCCGAGAAGATAAGAGCCCTCGTAAACCGCGTTGGCCCGCAGCATGGGAAAGACGTAGTCCTTGACGAATTCCTCCCTGAGATCATCGACAAAGACCTTACTCGCGCCGGTCTGGAACGCCTTGTGTCTGATCGCCTTGAGGTCCTCTCCCTGCCCGAGGTCCGCGCAATAGGCGATCACCTGACACCCGTAGGTCTCGATCAGCCAGCGCAGGATCACCGAGGTGTCGAGCCCGCCGGAATAGGCGAGCACTACCTTCTTTATCTTTGTCCGCTGTTTCATGATCGTGTCTCAGCCGGGCAAGGCAAAAGTCAAAAGTAAAAAGGCAAAAACGGCGACTTTTTTCACTTTCTACTTTTTACTTTTTACTTGTTTCAGAATCCAGACCATGATCGCCTTCTGCACGTGGAGGCGATTTTCCGCCTGATCGAAAACGACCGAGCGGGGGCCCTCCAGCACCTCGTCCGTGATCTCTTCGCCGCGGTGGGCCGGCAGACAGTGCATGACCAATACGTCCGGCTTCGCCAAGGCCACGATGCCGGAATGAACCTGGTATCCCCGGAAGGCGCTTCGTCTCGCCTCCGCCTCCTCTTCCTGCCCCATGCTGGTCCACACGTCGGTATAGATCACATCGGCGCCCTGGACCGCCGCCGCGACATCGTTCGTGACCAGGAGCCGGGCTCCTCTCTCTTTGGCCAGACGGGCGATCTCCGCGCTCGGCTCATATCCCCTGGGGCAGGCGAGAAAAAAAGAAAACGACAGCTTCTCCGCCGCCTCCATCCAGCTATGCGCCATATTGTTGCCGTCGCCGATAAAGGCGACCTTCAAGCCGTCGAGCTTTTTCTTGCGCTCCAAGAGCGTAAAACAGTCGGCCAATACCTGGCACGGGTGGAACAGGTCCGTCAGGCCGTTGATCACGGGGACGGTCGCTGAGCGCGCCACCTCTTCCAGGATGCCCTGGGAGAACGTCCTCAAGACGATAAGATCCACCCAGCGGCTCAAGCTGCGGGCGCAATCCGCCGGGCTCTCGCGCACTCCGAGATGGATCTCCGCCGGGCCCAGAAACACCGCGTGGCCGCCGAGCTGGATCATGCCGGTCTCGAAGCTGACCCTCGTCCTCAGACTCGGCTTCTCAAAGACCATGGCCAGCGTCTTCCCGGCCAGCAGCCGATGCGGTTTCCCTCGCTTCTGTGACTGCTTCAGCTGCCGGGTCAGGGCGAGGATTCCGCGGATCTCCTCGCGGCTGAGATCCTGCAAACTCAGAAGGTCTCTTTTCTTCATCGGACAGAGAGAAAGGTCGTCAGCCTACTGGCGTGCGAGAACCTTCTCCAGAATGGCCAAACCCTGTTCCAGTTCTTTCTTGCCCACTATCAAAGGAGGAAGAAAGCGCAGCACCTTGTGCGCGGTGCAATTGATGAGCAGGCCCTGCCCCATACAATCTTCCACGATCTTGCTCCCCTCCCGCTCCAATTCGACGCCTACGATCAGCCCTTTTCCCCGAACCTCGCGGATGACGGGAAGCCGGGCCTTGAGCGAGAGCAGGCCGTTCATCAGGAGCCGCGCCATTTTGGCGCAGTTCTTCAACACGCCGCCCTGAAGCATGCTCTTCAGCACCGCCAAACCCACGCTGCAGGCCAAAGGATTGCCGCCGAAAGTGGAGGCATGGCTTCCCGGGCCAAAACTCCGGGCCACCGCCTCTCTCGCCAGCATAGCGCCCAATGGCAGTCCTCCTCCGAGGGCTTTGGCCAGGGTCATGATGTCCGGCTCGACGCCGTAATGCTCGTAGGCAAAGAGCTTGCCCGTCCGTCCCATGCCCACTTGGACTTCGTCAAAAATAAGCAGCAAGTTTTTCCTGTCGCACAGCTCTCGCAAGCCCCTCAAGTAGTCCTTGCCGGGCAGGACCACTCCCCCTTCGCCCTGGATCGGCTCGACCAGAATGGCCGCGGTGGTGTTCTCGTCGATCGCCGCCTCCATGGCCCCGAGATCGTTGTAGGGGACCTGGCGGAAACCCGGCGGCAGGGGATCGTAGCCGGCGCGGACCTTCTCCTGCCCGGTCGCGGTCAGCGTCGCGAGGGTGCGGCCGTGGAACGAGTTGTAGGTCGAGAGCACTTCGTATTTCCCGCCCAGCCGCTCCCCACCGTAGCGCCGGGCGAGCTTGATCGCCGCCTCGTTGGCCTCAGCGCCGCTGTTGCAAAAAAAAACTCTGTCCGCGAAGGAATGGCGGCACAGCTCGCGGGCCAGCTCGGACTGGGGAGCGATGTGGTAGAGATTGGAAACGTGGATCAGCTTGCGCGCCTGCCGCTCGATAGCCCGGATGACCGCCGGATGGTTGTGGCCCAGGCTGTTGACCGCGATTCCCCCGACAAAGTCGAGATACTCCTTGCCGTCGGCGTCCCACACCCGCGCCCCCTTGCCGCGCACCAGCGCGATGGGGAAACGCGTGTAGGTGGAAGCGACATATTTTTCGGTGAGTCTCAGAATCTGTTTGTTGTTCATACGTTACTTCCGCACCACCTCGGTCCCGACCCCTTCCTTGGTGAATATCTCCAAGAGAACGGCATGCTTCACCCTCCCGTCGATGATGTGCGTCTTGCCGACGCCTCCCTTGAGCGCCTCGATACAGCACTCTACCTTCGGGATCATTCCCTCGCCCACGATCCCCTCCTGGATGAGCTTGCGCGCCTGATTGATTTTAAGGGTGCTCAGGAGCTCGCCTTTCTTGTCTTTGACCCCCTCCACATCCGTGAGCAGGATGAGCTTTTCCGCTCCTAAGGCCTCGGCCACCTGCCCCGCCACGAGGTCCGCGTTGATGTTGTAGGTCTCGCCGTGCTCACCCACGCCCACCGGGGCAATCACCGGAATGAATTTGTTCTCGTCCAGGGAGTTGATGATGGTCGGATTGATCCCGACGATCTCGCCCACCTGCCCGATGTCGATGATCTCAGGCCGCTCCCCGTCGGCGGCCACGGTCAGGCTCATCTTCCGCGCCTGGATCAGGCTGCCGTCCTTGCCGCTCAACCCCACCGCCATCCCGCCGTGCTGGTTGATGAGGTTGACGATCTCCTTGTTGATCTTGCCCACCAGGACCATTTCGACGATGTCCATGGTTTCCTGGTCCGTCACGCGCATGCCTCGGACAAACTGCCGAGCGATCCCCATCTTCTCCAGGGTCTGATCGATCTGGGGCCCGCCGCCGTGAACTACGACGGGATTGATCCCCACGTATTTAAGCAACACCACATCCTGGGCGAAACTGGTCTTGAGTTCCTCGTCCACCATGGCGTTCCCGCCGTACTTCACGACGAACGTCTTGCCGTAAAAACGACGAATATAGGGAAGCGCCTCCATCAGGACTTCGGCCTTGCCGATAAACTTTTCCATCGCCCTACCTTATCTACAGGATATACCGGGAGAGATCCTCATCCTTCAGAATCGGGGTGAGGCGGTCCCTGACATACTGGCCGTCGATCGTCACCTCTTTTCCCCGCATCTCCGGCGCATTGAAAGAGGTCTCGTCCAGCAGCCTTTCCAGGATCGTATGGAGCCGACGCGCCCCGATATTTTCCGTCTTCTCGTTGACCTCAGCCGCGATGCGCGAGATTTCCGAGACGGCGTCTTCGCGGAAGGCAAGCCGGAGACCCTCGGTCTCGAGCAGCGCGATATACTGTTTGATCAGCGCGTTCTTCGGCTCCGTCAGAATCCGGACGAAATCGTCCTTCCCCAGGGGAGTGAGCTCCACCCGGATCGGAAAGCGGCCCTGGAACTCCGGAATCAGGTCCGAAGGCTTGGCGCTGTGAAAGGCGCCGGAGGCGATAAAGAGGATGTGATCCGTCCGAACCATCCCGTATTTGGTGTTCACCGTGGAGCCCTCGACGATCGGGAGCAGGTCCCGCTGCACCCCTTCACGGGAGACATCCGGGCCGTGCGTGGATTCCCGCCCGGCGATCTTGTCGATCTCGTCGATGAAGACAATGCCGGATTGCTCCACCCGCCGGACCGCCTCCGCCAGCACCTTATCCATATCGACGAGCTTGGCGGCCTCTTCCTGGGTCAGGATCTCCACGGCCTCGGGAATCTTTACGGTCTTTTTCTTCGTCCGCTTGGGCAGAAGATTGGAAAACATTTCCTTCAAATTGAACTCCATCCCCTCCATCCCCTGAGGGGTGAGGACCTCGATCATCGGCATCATCGTATGCGTCATCTCGATATCCACGAACCGATCGTCGAGCTTTCCCTCGCGCAGCATCTTCTTGAGTTTTTCTCTCGTCCCCTGGCTCCTGGCGAGCTCCGCCGCCTCCGCGTCGGGCTTGCCCGCCTGGAGGGGAGGCAGCAAGAGATCCAGTATCCTCTCTTCGGCAATCTCCCTTGCCCGGATCTCGACCTTCTGTTTCTCCTCCTCCTTGACCATATTCACCGCCAGGTCCGTAAGGTCCCGGATAATCGACTCCACATCGCGTCCGACATAGCCCACCTCCGTGAACTTGGACGCCTCCACCTTGATGAAGGGAGCCTGCGCCAGCTTGGCCAGCCTGCGGGAGATCTCGGTCTTGCCGACGCCGGTGGGGCCTATCATGATGATGTTTTTAGGAGCGATCTCTTCGCGCAGATCTTCCGGCACCAGCTGCCGCCGCCAGCGATTGCGCAGCGCGATGGCCACCGCGCGCTTCGCCTCCCGCTGCCCGACGATATAGCGATCCAGCTCCGACACGATCTCGCGCGGGGTCATCACCGGGGCCGGAAACGGCGCGGCCGCTGTTACCGTCAGTTCTTGTCTTCGGGGATCTTTCATGAATCTAAGGCAACTCTTCGAATGTTAGCTGATCGTTCGTGTAAACGCATATCGCGGCGGCCGTGTGCATCGCTTCTTCGGCGATCGCGCGCGCGCCCAGCTGGGTGTGCTTGATCAAGACCCGGGCGGCGGCCAGGGCATAGTTTCCGCCCGAGCCGATCGCGATGGCGCCGTCGTCGGGCTCGACCACGTCGCCGCTCCCCGAGATGACCAGGGAATCTTCCGTA
>JACPDC010000356.1 GCA_016184235.1 Deltaproteobacteria bacterium
GAGGACAGTGGGCTTCCCCAGCCGGTGCAGCCGCTCCGCCTCCTCGATGATTTTTTTGAGCTCCTTGACGCCGGAAGAGACGGCCGAGAAGCGGACGCAATGGGCGCCGCCGGAACTCGCCAGGATCCGCGCCAGCGTGGTCTTGCCGCTGCCCGGAGGGCCCCAGAGGATGAGGGAGTGGAGCCTGCCGCCGGCGGCCATCTCGCGCAACAGTTTTCCCGGACCGAGCAGATGCCGCTGGCCGATGAACTCCTCCAGGCTTGCCGGGCGCATCCTCTCGGCCAGAGGGACCGCCGCGCGACGCCCTCTCTCAGGGGGCGCGTCGAATAGCTCCATGAAAAAATATGCTATCACAAATCGGCCTGAAGGGTGTAGGAGGGGAGGGACGCAAAGAAGGGCTTTTCTAGGAGGCAGAGTGGTGATATGGTGCGGCGCGTCGGTTTAAGGGGCGCAGGTGAAAGCGACTAAGCAGGTCAGCAGCAATCCTACTTTCCTCCAGGTCTCTCCCCGGACGGTTCTCTCTCCGGGGACCGCCATCTCCGGCAAGTTGAGCTTCAACCTGCCGGTAAAGATAGACAGCCGCTTCAAAGGCGAGGTCAAGGCCACCGAGCTCCTGGTCGTGGGCGCCAATGCGCAGGTCGAGGCCAAGATTTCCGCCCGCCACCTCCACATCGAGGGGAGCCTGGTCGGCACTGTCCGTGTCGCCGGATGGATCGAGATACTTCCGGGAGGACGGTTTCAGGGGGAGATCGAGGCGGGGAAACTCAGGGTCCACCCCGGCGGCGTGTTTGAAGGGAAGGGGGATGTCCTGGCGGAGAATGAAACTCCCGCCGGCTAATTCTCCTCCTCGTAGACTCTGGCCCGTTTTCCGGACCTCTCCCTGAGATAATAGAGCTTGGCCCGCCGCACCTTGCCCCTGGAAACCACCTCGACCTTGTCGATGCGGGGCGAGTGAAACGGAAAGATCCTCTCCACGCCGACTCCGTAAGAGATCTTGCGCACGGTGAAGGTGGCCCGGCTCCCTTTTCCGGAGATGCGGATCACGATTCCCTCGAAGATCTGCGTTCTCTCCTTTTCACCCTCGACCACTTTGACGTGGACGCGCACGGTCTCTCCCGGTCTCAAGGTCAGCGCCTCTTTTTTAGCCTGTTCGGCTTCGATCCGGTCTATAAGATTCATAAAATTCTCCCTCAAGTTTTATTTTCCCAACAAGCGATCCAAAAAAATAGCCGCCGCCGAGCGCACGGCGAGGTGATTATAATCGGTTCCGCCGTCAATCGGCTCCAGCAGGTAGTCGCTGTCCCGAGGAGGAGCAAAAAGGGTTGATCACTCTTTATTAACATGTCCCGCAGTTCGAGGAAAGAGGTCCGCTTTCCTCCCGGTCGGGCCGAGGTCACGACCAATTTGGGCTTGCTGCCGTATTCCCGCTCGACGTCCAACATCACGTCGTCCAGCGTGTCTTTCAAGCGAACCACCGCCAGCGCCTCTTTGCGGGTCTGATTGTACTCGCTGCCGTAACCCTGCTCCCAATGGGAAAGAATCTTGAGCGCCAGCTTTTGCAGGGCTTTGACCGGCGTGACGACGTAGAACCGCGGGACCCCATAGGTCCGCGCCGAACGGGCGATATCGTGGATGTCCATGTTGGTGACCGCCGTGGTGACCACCTGGCCGTTCTTGTCGTAGACCGGGTAGTGGAGGAGGGCCATGCAGAGGCGGGAGGCTCCGGCAGCCAGCGAGCCGCGCTCCTCGGCAGCCAGGGGCGCCTTGTGGAACAGGTCGGGGCGCCTCCTCCGGGTCAGCTCCAAACTCATCTGCCGGCGCCAGCTTCTCACCTTGTCGTGGTCTCCCGAGAGCAGGACCTCCGGCACCTTCATCCCTCTGAATTCCTCGGGCCGGGTATAGTGGGGATATTCCAGCAGGCCGTCGGCAAAAGACTCTTCTTGTGAGGATTTCTCGTTTCCCAGGACACCGGGGATGAGCCGGGTTACCGCGTCGATGACCACCACGGCCGCCGGCTCTCCTCCGCTCAGCGTGTAATCGCCGATCGAGAGCTCCTCGTCCACGAAGCCCTTGACCCTTTCGTCGATTCCTTCGTAGCGGCCGCAGATCAAGACCAGCTCTTTTTCTTGCGCGAGCCTCGCCGCCTGTTCCTGAGTGAAGAGCCGCCCCTGGGGGGCAAGCAGCACCACGCGGGGGTTATCGAGTTTTTTTCTGGCGTCCTCGATCGCGGCCACCAAAGGCTCGGGCTTCATCACCATCCCCTGGCCTCCGCCGTAAGGAGAGTCGTCCGTAGTTCGATGGCGATCCGTCGCGTAGTCCCTGAGATCCACCGTGCGCACCGAGATCAGCCCCTTCTCCTGGGCCTTCTTTAGAATGCTGTGGCCCAGAGGGGACGCGAACATCTCCGGGAAGATGGTGATGACGGTAAATTGCAGCATGGGTTTTTACGGGAAAACAATACAGCATATAGACAGAACCAGTGCTTCTGCAAGTATCCTCCGGGGACCAATGTCTAGCCCTACCCGAAAGCCGGCCTCACGTTGACATAAGACCGCATTGTCGGATACTGTCCGGCCCAAAAGGGCGGCTCAACGCCGCTTGCTGTCGCTAGAGACTGTCGGGTACCTTAAAGGACGTTTTTTACTGTTGCAGCGGGGGCTGTTTCCGACCTCTCGGCGACTGACCCTCAAAAAAGTTTCTATTACTTCTCCTTCTTTGAGGAGGCCGGACCACGATCAAAAACTCGCGCTTCAGCCAACTTTCCCGTTGTGGGCATCGCACACTGAAATCCGACAGCATGCCAGTTCGGCTCACTGGCGTGACACAATTCAGACTCAACTAAAAAAGGATCCTGCGCAGCTCTTGCTCAAACCTTTGCACGCTTACAATGACTTCGCCCAGGGTTGTGCCTGTCAGACCACTGCTGAGGACCTGGCTTGGAGTCACTATTTTCCACGCACGCTGGAATTCGGTTTCAAAGTGCGTTTATGGGGACTCAACTCGGCACTGATCTCAGATAAGGCAGACGCGCCAGCCAAACTGTTA
>JACPDC010000061.1 GCA_016184235.1 Deltaproteobacteria bacterium
CGGTGCGCCCGCATCGTCTCGATCAGCGCCGGCAGATCGCGCACATCCTTTTGGACCAGGACAAAATCAGCTTGGCCGAGTTTTTTTCGCAGGAACTCCCGGCGGGGTTGGGGATCGAAGAATACCAGCCGCTCGCCGCGCTTCAGCGCATGCTGGGCAAAGGAACTCCCCACAAGTCCGGCCCCCGTGATCAGTGTAGCCATGAATCCTCCTTCCGGCTATGTCGGGCCGCCACAGAAAAAACCAAGATCGGCCAGGCGGTTTTTAACATAGACCACGGAAGAGTGACAGAGGTCAAGCGGGGAGGTTTCGGCGCCGCGGGGAGAGGAGCGTCAGGACGGATTCTGGGCCACGCGGAACTCCGCGTCGCTCAAAAGGAAGAGATGCCGGTCGCGCAGCTCCGTGAAGCGGCCCAGTTCCTCGCCGGCGAGCTGCTGCTGGCTGGGGATTCTCAGCGCTAGGAAATTTATTTTCCTCTGGCCCTGGATCATCTCGAAATGGAGGTGGGGTCCGGTCGCATGGCCGGTTTGACCGACATAGCCGATGACATCCCCCTGGGCGACCCGATCACCCCTTCTCAGCCCCGGCGGGATACGGGAGAGGTGCCCATAGCGCGTCGAGTATCCGTTTCCGTGGGCGACTTCTACGAGGTTGCCGTAACCTTCGTGCCAGCCGGTGAACTTGACCGTGCCCCGGCCGACGCACACCACCGGGGTTCCGGCAGCCGCCGCGTAGTCGATGGCCAGGTGCGGCCGGACCGTGCGCAGGATCGGATGCATGCGCCGAACGCTGTAGTGGGACGAGATCCTGCGATAATTGAGAGGCGCGCGCAGAAACGCGCGCCGCAGAGACCGGCCGTCGTTATCGAAATAACCATCCTCTCCTTCTTCCGTGGTGTGGCGAAAGGCGTGCACGGGAACCCCGCCCGCCGTCACTTCTGCGGCCTGGATCTTCGCCGGCTCGCGCCGGCCGTCCACGTAGCGTATTTCCTCGAAGGCGACGGAGAAGGTGTCGCCGCGCCGGAAATCGGAAAAAAAGTCGACCTCATACTGAAAAATATCCGCCAGCTCGAGAATCTGCGCCGCGGTAAGCCCCGCTGCCGTGCCGTCACGATACAGGCTCCTCGATACGACGCCCCGAACGACCCGCGTAACGCGCGCCGAGGGGATTTCCCGGCGCTCTGCCGACCAGCCTTCAGGAGTCGAGGTCACGCTCAGCACGGCCTCGCGCAAGGGGTATTCCAGCCCCTGCATGATCCCCTCCTTCGCATCGACGATAACCCGGAGGCGCTTTCCCGACCGGATCTCCTGCGGTTTGACAAAGGGACGGAGACTCTCGCCAACGGCACGAGCGGCGCTGGCGTCGAGGCCGAAGCCGCTGAGCACGGAACCCAGGGTCTCTCCGGTCCCCAGGGTTACGTCGATCACCCGGGCGGTCGGTTGCACCACCCTGATTCTATTTTGGGCGCGCTCTCCAAGCTGAACCGCGGCAACGACTCCGACCACAAGGCAAAGCGGTAAAGCCCTGCGCCAGCGGGGCCTGGTTCGCGGGATTGCTTGTTCTCGCACCGGATGCGACTCCAAAGTCCCTCAACCTCCTCGTGCGGATGTCTTCTGCTGGAGCCTTTTAAGCAGGTCGTCGAACGTCGCGGTAGACAGAACGCGATGAAATTGGGAGCGAAAATTTCCCACCAGGCTGATGTTTTCAACAACGACGTCATAGATCTTCCATTCGCTGCCCACGAGGTGGAGGCTGTAATGTATCGGGATGTCGTCGCCCCGGTCAGGGACGATCTTGGTATCGATCCGGGCCAGGTTGCTATCCACATGCTCCCGCAGATAGACCACCTTCGCTTCCCTTAAAGACTCAAACTTGCTCAAGTAGGAGTTCTCGACGAACCTCTTAAAAACCGAGACAAACTCCTGCTGCCTTTCCGCCAGGCGGCCCCAGTGCTGGCCGAGAGATCTCATGGCCATCTCCCTGAAGTCGAACCTCGCTGCCAGGATCGCCATAAGTAATTCCCGGCGCCCGTTTTTGTAGCTGTCGCTTCCGCTCGGGCCTTCGCGAACGATCCCCTGAACCTGATCCATCGTCTCTTTCACCTGCTCTATCGGAGTCGCCGCCGCAGGCGTCGTTAGAGCGCTCCAGACCAGAGCGAACGTCACGATTCTTCTTCGAACAGATGAAATCCGTTGTCTCATTTTGCTCCCCCTGAATTGGTAGAAGGAATATGATCTATGTATTGGGAGCAATAGCTATGCCAAATGACTATATGGGCGGTGGAGACCTGTTTGTGAGTCGTTTTTCCAGGAGCGAAAGCCAACAGATACGGCGGAAAGAACAAATTTCGCCACAACTTTACAAAAATCGTCACGCGGCGATCGTTTGTAGAATCTTGAATCTTGGAATAGAGCCGGAGTGCCGGCATCTGGAAGGGCGTGGCAGGCTAAAAAGGGCGAGGCCGGTGGGGCCGGGCAGGCAATGACCCGGCCCCACCGGTGAGTCAGGAGGAGAGCGAAGGCTCGCTGCCGAGACTAGGTTCGCGCTCGCAGCACGGTGCCCCAGCTCTTCACGAAATCCACGGCGAACACCAACACGGCCGCGGAGCCGAGCAGCGCCGGGATAAAATAAACATCGCCATAGCTGAGGCCTTCCCACCATTGACCGAGCATGCGTGTGCCGAGCAAAGCGCCGACCCAGCCGACGACCACCTTGGAGACGAAAGAATCCGGGCCGGGGGTCACATAGTAATGAAGGCCATAGTGCATGACGCCAGAAACTATGGCGCTGATGATGAGTAGGACGAGAAAGGTCATGAAATCCATAAGACCCCTCCTTTCTTTTTGCATTAGGGTCAAAGCAAGATGGCTGCCAAATTGATAACTAATTGATATTAAGTGAGTCCTATTATCGCCCGCGACGGCGAGAAACAAATTTTGTAACTGAGAGGAAACAAAACGGCAAAATGGCAGCCGGCGAGAATCGGCCTGGATGCGGCTTTTTTCTCTTGAAAAATAGAGACTTGTCGCGTTCAGTCTGGATTTCTGGAAAATCCGCAGGGCAAATTTAATTTTCCGCCGTCACTATCGATTGCGTCACAGATGAAGGGTGTTCGGCGCGAACAGCTCCTCTATGTCGAGCTTCCGCTTTGCCAGCCCCTGCTCGTGAAGATAGCCCATCAGGGTCTCCACGACATGCCGGTTTTTTGCCAGGCCGTAGGGCCAGGGATCTTCTCCGAGGATTTTCTTTTGCTCATTCATCGGCTCGCGAAACCAGACCATGCTGATTTTATAGGGGGACAAATCGTTGAGTCGCCGGTAGGCCAGCTCCTTCGCTTGTTGGAAGGCCTTGAACAGGCTGATGGCGAGCCAGGGGGACTCCTTCCACAGCTCCTCCCTGACGGCTATGGTATGCATGATGGGGAAGATGCCGGTTTTTCTGTAATAGGCGCTCTCTACCTCCGAGTAATTCTCGAACAGGCGCCGCACCTGCGGCGCGCCGCCGAGCAGCGACGGAAACAGGTTGGCGCAGATGATGGCATCCAGCTCCCCGCTCGCGAGCATCTCGTCGGCCTGCTTCTCCGGCGGGATCTGCTCGATGCTGTATTGCCGGGGCATGTCGATCTCCATCCTGCTTCTTTTAGCCCAGGTGAACCAGCGGACCTTGTCCAGCGCTAGCCCATACTCGTGCTGCAGGATGCCCCGCACCCAGACCGTCGCGGTCTGCTGGAACTCCGCCAGGCCGACCCTCTTTCCTGCGAGGTCCCTGGGCTCGCGGATGCCGCTCCGCGTGTTGATGAAGATGCAGGAGTGGCGGAACGCCCTGGCCGGAAACACGGGAATCGCGATGAGCGGCTTGCCGAGCGTCCTGGCGATCAGGTAGGACGAGAGCGAGAGCTCGGAGGCGTCGAAGTCATAGTAGTTGAGCATCCGCGTCCAGATCTCGTGGTGCGGCAGCGTCAGCCAGTTTAGTTCCAGCCCCTCGGGCTTCACGGTGCCGTCGATGAGGGGCTGGGTGCGGTCGTAATCCCCGCAAGCGAGGGTGATTTGTGTGCGCATCGAAGGCTCCGGCAGAGCTAGCCCTTCTTGTAGTACTTCTCCATCTGGCTCTTTATTCCCGCCCTGGCGCAGGCCTCCTCGAAGGTCTTGCGCACGATCGGATCTTCGTCTTCGTATTCAATCTGGTGGCCGCCCTTTTTCACGTCCACGTCGGTCAGCCCCAGCCCCTCCCCGAGCATGCCGTAATACTTCTTGCTGCCCCAGCGCAGCGCCAGATAGCGCGCCGGCTCCGCGCCCGCATTGAAGTGCTGGTGAAACCAGTTGGCCGGCGGCACGACCATGCTTCCCGGTCCCCAGTCGTGGCGCCGGATCTCCTGCCCCTGGGGCCAGAGCAGGGAATATCCCTTGCCGCTCAGGATGATCACGTGCGCCCCCGGCCCATGATAGTGCGCCTTCTTATAGGTGCCTACGGGAAACTGAGAGACATGGCCGCACAGGGTGTTCTCCGCGATCTGGAAGCGAACCTGGGAGCCTCCCGCGCCCCGCTCCTTCCACTCGAGCAGCTTCATGTTGCGCACATCGGGAACGAAATTGGTCTCCCACACCCGCCCCTCGTACCAGGTTCCTTCGTTGGAAAAATAATCCTCCCGGGAGTCGTAGCGGTCGCCGAACACGTATTCACAGTTGAAGATGAAATCGATGTTATGGATCAGGTTGATCATGATCGGAGCGCTGGTTACGGCGAGGTAACGCGCCGGCTGCGTGCCGCTGCCGTTGAAAAGCTGGTGCCAGGCATTGAGCGGCGGAGAGAAGAGCGAGCCCTCCTGCCATTCGAAGGTGTGCTTGGGGCCGCCCTCATTCCACACGGTCGTGGCCCCGTGCCCGCTCACGATGTAAATCATCTCCTCGAACAGGTGCCTCTCGGGCCGCAGGCTCTTACCCGGAGGAATCTCGCAGATGTAGGCGTCGTCGGTCTCGCCGGTTCCCTCGAGACAGATGATCGCCGCCCGCCCCCCCTTGCGTTCCCAGGGCTGCAGCGGGACCGTCTTGATATCCTCGATGAAAAAGCCCTCGATGAGGGAAACCCCTTCGGACTCCACCCATTTGTGATAAGAGCTCTTTTTCTCCGCGATCGGCTTGTCGGAAATCTTCGGTTCTGCCATCCGTTCCTTTTCTCCCTTCCTGTTATCTGCTTCTGAGACCCAGCTCCCTCTGGGCCTCGGCCAAAATATTCATCTCTGAGACCTCGTCCAGCGCAATCTCCCGCGCAATCTTGGCCTCTTTTTTGGCCTGCTCGACGACCATACGCAGACCCGGCTCAGATATAGCGCCATCCGGGCTAATGACCGCCACGCTGCCCTCGTATGCCGCGGTCGCGATTTCCCGATCCACCTTGCCCCAATCCGCCAGCACCTGGACGGTCCCGGCAGGGTCCACCCTCATATAACGGTTCGCCCGAATGAGCGCCTTAAGAACCCTCCTGATTTCGTCGGGACGCTCTTTGATTTTTTTGTCCGTGGCGCAGAGACCGATAAAGGGAAACCGGAAGATTTCATAGGCCCTGGCCAGGACATTAAATCCCAATTTCTTTCCCTGAGCGTCGGTCGGAGGCGCGGCAACAGCCACGTCGATTAATCTTTCCTTAAGGGCGGCAAGCCGGGCAAAATCGCGTCCGATAGCCAGGATCTTCATCTCTTTTTCGGGCTCCACGCCGTAGTGCCTGATCATCATCCGAGCCGCCACATCCGAGGTGTCCCCCACAGTCCCTACTCCCAATGTCTTGCCTTTAAGCTCCCGCACCGCCTTGATTCCCGGCCGGGCAATGAGAGCGTGCGTGGAGCCATCGACGAAGCTCGCCAGGACCTTCACGGGAATCCCCCTGACAGCCGCCCGTACCACCGAGCCGAAAACCATTATGTAGTCAAGGTCCGCGCTGACCAAAGAGGCAACCGAAACCGGCGGGCTTATGCGAACAATCTCCGCCTCCAGACCCTCTTCTTTAAAGAATCCCTTGTTTTGCGCCACCCCTGCGGCGAGAAAGGAGACATTCAAATTGGCTACAGCGATGCGGATCCTCTCCGCCGCCAAGAGGGGGCTGTGGAGAAGACAGAGAACCAGCGACATGTAAAGAGCGTTTTTCATCCGGCGCGCCCTCTCTATGAACTTTTTCGACCGTTTGAACCGTTTAAGTCGCTCAGCCTCGCCTCTTTTGCCATTCACGTGATGCCTCCAGGATCGATGTCGCTATTGCCGCGTAAGCGCCGCAGCGGCAAATGTTGCCCTTCAGCCAATGGGCGATCTCGCGCCGCGTCGGCGAAGGGTTCTCCAAGAGCAGCGCCTTGGCCGCCATAATCTGCCCGGGAGTGCAGTAACCGCACTGCGCCCCGACGTTGCGGATAAAAGCTTCTTGCAGCGGATCCAATTGCTCGCCTGTGGCCACCCCTTCGATGGTCAGCACGGATTTGCCGTGAGCTTCAAAGGCGAGATAATTGCAGGAACTGATCGTCCGCTGCTCCACCAGGACCGTGCATGCGCCGCAAAGCTGCGATTCGCAGGAGCGCTTGGTGCCCGTCAGTCCGAGCCGGTTTCTGACGAGGTCGAGGAGCGTCTCTTCCACCGGCACCTCACCGCTCCAACGCGCGCCGTTGACGGTCAGGGACAGCGCGAAGGTCTGCGATGTGTCGAACTCAGTCCCCATTTATAATTTTCCCATCGCGCGCAGAATTTTCTCCGGCGTGATCGGCAGAGAGCGCACCCGCACGCCGATGGCGTCGACTATCGCGTTCCCGATAGCCGGGGCGACAGTGACAATCGATGTTTGGGACATCCCCTTGGAGCCGAAGGGACCCGGTCCGTCTTCGTTCTCCAACATCGAAGCGTAGAACGCTTCCGGGATATCCGCCATGACCGGGAGGCGATACTGGGAGGGATGACCGTTCAGGAGCTGTCCGTCTTGATAGACGACCTCTTCGAACAACGCATGGCCGAAGCCCATGACCGCTCCGCCTTCCACCTGTCCTTTGGCCGACGGATAGTGAATCGCCTTGCCTGCGTCCGCCACCACAGAAAATTGGAGCACGCGAATCTCCCCGGTCTCGCAGTCAATCTCCACTTCGGCGGCGCCGGCGCTGGGCGCCCAGTGGTCCATGCCGCTGAAAGCGGACTCTTTCTCCGTGGGACGGGCGCTGTGAAAGCCGATACTTTTCACCAGCGAGCTTGCGCCGAGCGTCCGGACGATCTCGCCGAACGAAAAGCCCGCCTCGGCCCGCCACAAACGTCCTTCTGCCACACGCCACTCCTCCGCGCTCCCGCCTTTGCTTTGCACGGCGAGCGCGACCAGCTCGCGCTTGAGGTTTTCACAGGCGCTCTCCACCGCCCGTCCCATCTGCATCGTCGTCCGCTGGGCGCTGACCCCGGTGAAGGGAAGCTGGACCGCGGTGTCCGGCTGGCTGATTCGGATCTGGCTCTGCGGGATTCCCAGGGTTTTCGCAGCGACCACGCTCATGAGATTGTGGGTTCCCTGGCCGATCTCCGGCGCGTTGTGCTCGATCTTCACCACGCCGTG
>JACPDC010000062.1 GCA_016184235.1 Deltaproteobacteria bacterium
CCCACCATCCCGCAGATTTTCATCAACGGCAAGTTCGTTGGGGGCTGCGATATCCTCCACGAGCTGCACGAGCGGGGCGAGCTCGCGCCGCTGCTGAAGTCTGCTTTCGAAAAATAGCTTGCTGCCGGTCCAATAAACTTCGCCTGACTTCGTTTATCGCCCCTCACGCTCCCTGCGACGTAACAAAAAAGTACGTCTCAGTCGGCTCGGGGCTCGCGCCTCGTTATGCTCGCTTCTTGGCCCGGCATATTGCTCGTCAGAGAAAACCCATTAATTGCCTAAGCTGGCCATGAGCCGGCCGAAGCCGGTGATTTTTTCCCTGACGCGCGCCAGTTTCAGGCCGTACCAGATGTAGGCCTGGCAGCTGGTCACCACAGGCTTGCCGATCTCCTGCTCGAGCAGCTCCACGTCCCCGATGGTCGGCCAGCGCGGGCACGGGACGAAGATGCCGTCCGCCTCCGGCGCCTGCTCGTGGAGTCTCTTGGCGATCTTATAGGATGCGTGCACCGGCAGGTCGGCGATCTTGGAGTTCTGGCGGACGCCGCAGCCCTCGATCCTCAGCACCTGAAAGCCCGAGGCCTCCAGGAACTTTTTCATCCTCTGATTGAGCTCATCCTCGTGCGGCGTGGCCACCACGATCTTCTTGATGCCCATCGTCCTCAGCGCTTCCATCTCGCCGGTGATGCCGGCGGCGACCGGCACCCCGGCTCGCTCCGTCAGCCTTTTTCCCATGGCGATGTCGCTGCCGTGGCCCATTTTGGTGAAGAGCGGGGAGCCGCCGATGATGATGGAGTCGCAGTTGTTTTCGGCGAGATCCATGGCCGCCTCTTCGATGCGCTGGAGCTGCCTGTCGAAATCCGCGTCCACCAGCTGCCGGATAGTTCCGGTGCTGTTCAGCAGCATGAAGCCCTCGGGAAGCATGCGGTAGAATTCGTAGACCAGAACGTCGCCCCGCGAGGGGGCCACATGGCCTATGCGGGCACGCCAACCGTACATTGCGACTCCTCCTTGAGACTCAGATTTTCTCCTAGCATGCCCAAGTGAGATGAATCAAGGCATTCACTCCTACAAATGGGAAAAAGGAAGGGAATTTTCCCATTTCGGATAGGAGCGGGGAAACGCGATTCCTGGAAAGGAATGATGATCCGCTCCTTCCGGGCGTTGAGTCTGCGCCGTTGACCTGGTGGCACAGAAATTGCCTCCCGCAGAGATCCAATACCTGTAGCGCCGGCGGCAGATCTCACCCGCAGCCGAGCCGGCATGCTCAACGGATTCAGGAGGTCCCGCCCATGTCCGACAACAAAACAGCTATTGTGATTCAAGGAGGACGACTGATCGACGGCAACGGCGGCAGCCCCGTCGAAAACGCCACGGTAATCATCGAAGGCAATCGGATCAAGCGGGTCGCCTCCGGGAAGGTCGGCTTCCCTAGAGAGGCCCGGGTCATCAACGCCGCGGGGAAAACGATTCTCCCCGGCCTGATCGACAACCATGTCCATTACCGGGACTTCTACGGCGAGTTGTTCCTCGCCTACGGGGTGACCACGGTGCGCGACCTCGGCAACCCCCTCGATTGGATCCTGGCCCAGAGGGACGCTGTCAATCTGGGCAAAGTCGCGGGACCCCGTATCTTCTGCGCCGGCGGCGGGATTTACGGTAGGGGCTGGCTGGCCCATCACGTGGTTCCGGCCAATCCCGAGGAGGCGAGGCAGGCGATCCGGAGATTCATCGAACAGGGAGTGGATTATGCGAAGATCCATCTCGGCGTGCCGGTCGAAATCGCCAGGAGCGCCGCCGAAGAGGCCCACAAGGCGGGACTCAAGCTTAGCGGCCATCTGGAATCGAGCATTCTCCCTTACGCCGAGGCCGGAGTGGACGGGGTCGAGCATGCGACGGGTTGCGCCGAGGCGACCATCCGGAGTGAAGAGGCAAAGAAGAAGTTCGCCTCGATCAAGCTGTTTCTGGCGAAATTTCTCGCGCCCTGGAGCTTTGCCGAAGAACACCATTTCCCCGAGGTCGTCGAATCTCTCGCCAAAAAAGGGACGTTCATCGAGCCTACTCTGGTGCTCTGGGGCGCCTCTCTGGGCATGCGGGAGCAGTGGGAGAAGGAAGACTATGAGCTGGTGAAAGATCCCAATCTCTCGTACGTGCCGGAAAATGAGCGGCTGATCTGGCTGGAGCATTATTACCTGGCGTATGGCCCGCGGGGCGAGAAGGAGCCGGAAACGGATATCACGGTGGGCACGCGCTATTCGATCTTCGGGATTTACCCTGGAAGCGCGCTGGTCGAAGCCCGCAGGAGATTCGAGAAGTTTCTGTCCTTGCTCGCGCAGGCGGGCGGGAACGTGGTGGCGGGGACGGACGCAAGCGGAGTGGTCCCGGGCATCAGCCTGCATCGGGAGCTGGAGATGCTGGTCAAGGCCGGCTTGAGCCCGATGCGGGCGCTTCAGGCCGTCACCAAAGTGGGCGCGGCATACCTGGGCAAGCTCCAAGATCTGGGCACGGTTGAGGAGGGAAAGCTCGCAGATCTGATTGTCGTAGAGGCCGATCCGTTATCCGACATCAGAAACACGCGCCGGATCGTCGCGGTGATTAAGGACGGCGATCTCATAGACCGAAGCTTCCACGCGAGTTTTTCCAATCCCATTCCACGCCCCTATACCCAGGGATTTTATGGCTATCCGCTCCCCAAGGTGGAGTCGGTTGCGCCCACTGCGGCCTTTGCGGGAGAAGGGGAGAAGCGGCTGGTCTTAAAAGGCAAGGACTTTTTCCCCACCTCGATCGCGCGCCTCGACGGCCGGCCTGTCCGGACGGACTTTGTGAGCCAGCAGGAGCTCGCGGTAACCATTCCCGCTCATCTCATGCAGCCGGGGGTCAAGCGGCTTGCCGTGACGAATCCTCGCCCCTGGGAGATCCCGGATCTGGGAGGGACCTCCAACGCGGCCGCTTTTATCGTGAGATTCAAAAGCTGAGGGTTCGTAAAAGACTCTTTTCAGCGGCCCAGCAACCGGCTCTCCCAATCCCTGTCAACGTAGCCTTTCCCGACGCGTCTAAGAGCAGGCTCTCTTTTCCAGCACAAGAGAGAAGCCGTGCTTTTGAATTCCGACCCGGTTTAGATCCGTCCGCTGGGCAAGTTTTCGGATCAGCGAAACCAGCGGCTGCCGGGCGCTGAGATATTCCCTGGCCGGGCCGGCGGCGTACGTCGCCTCGATATCCTCTCTCCTTGCGACCCAGCGCAGGATGAGCTCTTCGTCGGAGACTCCCGGTCCGCCCAGCTTCCGTCGCACCTCCTGAACGGTGAGGTCGGGAGGCTCGGCGGCCGCTACTTCTTTAGCGCGCTGCCGGTTGAGGATCTTATCCTTCACCTCGGGATTCATGGACAGGGCCCCCTCTTTCCCCCACCATCCCAGGGCGTAGGCGATGGTTTGATCCGTAACCTCCTTGTAACGCTCGCCGACGATGACGTTGATCGCGGCCTGACTGCCCACGAACTGGGAAAGGGGAGTGACCATGATCGGGTAGCCGAAATCGGCGCGGACGCGGACGCATTCGCCGAGGGCCTGGCCCAGCCGGTCTTCCATTCGCACTTGACGGAGCTGGTGGCGAAGATTCGAGATCATGCCGCCCGGAACCTGATGCAGGTACTGAGAGAGATCGTATTCCGCCGGCGCTCCGATAGGGAGCCCTTCCAGTTTGGCGACCGAGGTGAAATGCTCCGAGATCGGCTTGATCGCCGCCTCATCGATGGTTGGGGCATAGCCGAGGGAGCGGGCATTGGCGGCCACTTGAAAGACCGATGGGTTCGAGGGGCCGTGCGCGAGCGGAGGTATCGCCGTGTTGATGATTTTCATGTTCAGCTGGATTGCTTCCAGGCAGCACAAAGGCCCCAGCCCTGTGGTGCAGTGGGTGTGCAACTCGACGGGAACACCGTTGCTGTTCTTGAGGATCACGGGGACGAGGGTGCGCGTCCGCTCCGGGGTAAGCAGCCCCCCCGGATCTTTGAGACACAAGCGGAACACGCTGAGCCCGGCGGCCTCGCGAGTCTTTTGGGCAAAATAATCGTCGGTGTGTTTGGGAGAGACCGAATAGATGAGATTCACAATCGGCTCAAGTCCCACTTCGCGCGCGACCTTCACCTTTCGCGTCCAGCTTTCCAGGTCGTTCCATTCATCGGATATCCTGGCCTGCCTCAAGCCGTTGGCCGCCATGCGTTCCATATAGAGGCGGTAAATGGATTGAGGGGTGATTTGAAAGGCATTGACTCTGCCGGCGAGGATCCTCAACGGGGTTCTGGTTATTCGTTTTGCGACCTCACGGACCCGCTCCCAGGGATCGTCCCGCAGGTCCCGGACGCATTTTTTGAGATGCGAGGGTGAAATGATCTCGATGGCGTCGAAGCCGACGCGATCGATCTGCTCGGCGACGGGCAGCATCATGCCGGTGGTCATCCCTTCGGCCCAGAGGCTCTGATGCCCGTCGCGCAGAGTTGTATCTACAAAAACGATCTCCTTCATCGAAATCAGTTCTGCTCCTACCATGCCCGAGCAAAATGAATCAAGGCTCCCTTACTCCCACAAATAGGAAAAACGGAGCGGGTTTTCCCATTTCAGATACCGCTCGGGGAACAGCGAGCCCTTCAGGGGGTCGTCGATCCCTTTCCACACCGGTGTGGAGTCTGCGCTATGGAGCTATGGCACAGAAATTGCCTCTCAAAGACTTCCAAATGCTCTCGGCGATGGAGGTGCCTATGTATGGCTGGCGCGCCCGCATCGGTTTTGTCAGCCCCCCGCTGATGACCGAAATGGTTCCTTACGAGTTTTACCAGATGGTGCCGGAGGGAGTCGGCTTGCTGGTCACCTGCATGGGTCTGGACGACCTGACGGCGGAGCAGATGGATCAGGCCCTGGGAACCGTACAGCGTCACATCGGCGAGCAAAACCGCCGGGGGGTGGATTACGTCGTCCTTGGGGGGACTCCCCTGATTCTCTCGCGCGGGATCGGTTTTGAGCAGGAGCTGCTCTCTCAGGTGCAAACGCTCAGCTCGGTCCCGATCACCACGACCACGCACACCGCCGTGGCGGCGCTCAGGAGCCTGGGGGTAAAACGTCTCGCCTCGCTGACCACCTACCATCCCTGGCGCAACGAGCTGTTGAGCGCCTTCCTGTCGGCTCAGGGCTTCGAGGTGCTGGCGGTGGAAGGCTTCGCCAGCCACATCGCCGACATTCACACGATCACTCCCGAGACGGTTTTTCGCGAGGGCAAGCATCTCCTGCTCCATCACCCGAGGGCCGAGGCCATTTACATCCCCTGCGCGCAGTTGCACACCTGGCCCGTTATTCAAAGGCTGGAGAAAGAGTGCTCTGTTCCGGTGGTCACCAGCACCCTCTCCTGGGTATGGTCCGCGCTCAAGCATCTGAAGATTCACGCGCCGCCTCACGCCCAGACCATGCTCTGGCAAGGAACGGTTCAGCCCTAGGCGCGAAGGGTCCCGCCGCCGAGCCGAAGCTCACTTGACAGAAAAGCGGTTTTCCTTATAGAGCTTTGCTGTGGCTCGGGGCAGAAAAACGAGCCAACGATCCAGGGAGAACAACAATGCCATATACGGATCTCCGCGACTTTCTAAAGCAGGTGGACGGCTTGGGCGAGCTGCGCTTGGTGCGCGGCGCCGATTGGAATATGGAGATCGGGGCGATCACCGACCTGGCGCAGCACCAGATCAACGGCCCGGCGGTGATGTTCGATGAGATTAAAGGCTACCGCTCCGGCTTCCGCATCGTATGCAACACGCTCGGCTCGGCGAGCCGCACCGCCCTGCTGTTGGGCATGCCGACCGGGAAATCCTGGAGGGAGCTGCTGCCGATCTGGCGCAAGCGCTCGAAGCAGATCCCGAAGGCGATCCCGCCCGTCGAGGTCAAGAGCGGGCCGATCCTCGACAACGTGATCCCCAAGTCCAAGGTCGACTTGAGTATTTTCCCGACGCCGAAGTGGCATGAGCTCGACGGCGGGCGCTATATCGGCACCGGAACGGTCGATGTGATCAAGGATCCGGACAGCCCCTGGGTCAACCTCGGCTGCTATCGGGCCGCGGTCGCCGATAACAAACGGGTGACGCTCTATATCTCGCCTGGGAAGCACGGCAGGGTTCTCAGAGACAAATACTTCGCCAAGGGCGAGGCGATGCCGGTGGTTCTGGTGTTCGGGCAGGACCCGGCGGTTTTCATGGCGGCGTCGCTCGAAGTGCCCTGGGGGACGAGCGAGTACGACTACGCGGGCGCGCTCAAGGGCGAGCCGATTCCGGTGGTGCGCGGGCGCGCGACCGGCCTGCCGATCCCGGCCACAGCGGAAATCGCGGTCGAGGGCTTCATCAGGCCGGGCCAGACCGCGCCGGAGGGGCCCTTCGGCGAATGGACCGGCTACTACGCCTCGTCGCAGCGCGAGGAGCCTGTGCTCGAGGTCGAAAACCTCTACTTCAGGGATGATCCGATCATCGTCGGCACTCCGCCCTACAAGCCGCCGGCGGAATTTACCGCTTATCGCGGCCTGCTGCGCGCCGCGCTGCTCTGGGAACAGATGGAACAAGCCGGTGTGCCGGACGTAACGGGCGCTTGGTGCCACGAGGCGGGCGGCTGCCGGCTGCTTCTGGCGGTGAGCATCAAGCAACGCTACCCGGGACACGCGAAGCAGGCCGCCATGATCGCGGCCATGTGCCATGCCGGCGCCTATCTGGGGCGGTTCGTGGTGGTCGTGGACGATGATGTCGATGTGACCGATCTGCAGGATGTCATCTGGGCGCTCTGCACGCGCTGCGACCCTGAGCGGGACGCCGATCTGATCCGGCGCGCCTGGTCCGGGCCGCTCGATCCGGCGATCGATCCGGACAACAAGTCTTTCAACTCCCGCATGATCTTTGACGCGACGCGGCCGTGGGAGTGGCGCGACAAGTTTCCTCCGGTGGTGGAGCCGAGCCTGGAGACGCGACAGGCGGTCGCCAAAAAATGGGGCGGCTTGATTCTCGGCCCGGGGAACGGCTTGGTGCCGGCAAAGAAAAACGGGGCGGCGGGGACGAAGCGGGCCGCGGCGAAGCCGCCTACTCGGAGAGATAGGAAAAGATCTCGTTAAAGTCGCGGATGCGCGTGACTTTCGGGTGGCTGAAGTCCTGATTGTAGTGGCGGTGCGGCATGATGACGGTCGCCCGGGTTCTTTCGGCCACTTCCTGGCAGTTCTCGTGCCGGTCGTCCACGAACAGGCTCACGCCTAAATGATCCACCAGCTTCGCCTTGGACTCCTGGGTGAAGTAGACCACGGGCTTCTCGATGCCGTGCTGATTCAGCCAATCGCGCGTCACCTGGTGAATGTCGTAGGTCTCGCGCTCGTAGCGATGGGTGATGAAGACCAGCCGCTCCTTGCGGCTGAGCCTGTCCAGCTCCTGCCACTGCTCCTCCGTCAGCAGCGGGGAGAGCCGGCGCCAGAAAACCGGATCGTAAGAAACCTCGACCATGCACTCATCGACGATCTTTTCCGACAGGATCGGGTGATCCTTGAAGTTGAAGTTGGTGAT
>JACPDC010000063.1 GCA_016184235.1 Deltaproteobacteria bacterium
CCGGTTTGATGGAGGCTCTCGGGATTCGAAAAGCTCACATCATGGGCCATTCCATGGGAGGGCGTGTGGCGCAGTGGGTGGCGCTCGACTACCCGGAGAAAGTTCGCAGTCTGGTGCTTTCCGGCAGCGGCTCAGGAAAATACAGCGATGAGATTGAAGACTATCCCCGCGGCGTTCCCATAGAGACCTGTGTTGAGCTGATCGAAAAAGGGTACAAAAAATACCAACACGATCACTGGGGGCCGGGGTTCATGTTCACGGACGAGTTTGTCCGCGAGCGCCCGGAAGTCGTGAAAAAGTTCCAGGATCTCATCGTCGAGGAGGTTCCGCCGCTGAAGTGCTATCTACGTCACGTTATCGCCAGACAGTGCCATGAGACCACGGAGCTCATCCACGCGATCACAGCGTCTACGCTGGTCATCGTCGGAAGCAAGGATACCCGCGAAGGGGGAACCGGCAATCATGTGGCCTCTTCCCAAGCCCTTGCCGAGAAGATACCCAACGCCGAACTGGTGATCGTCGAAGGCGGCAAGCATGGTTATCTCCGCGAGATGCCGGAAAAGGGTCATCCTCCGATCCTCAATTTTTTGCGCCGTCACTAAAACGGTTGAAAGCAAAGAGGGTTAAAGGGCTTAAGGGTTCGGATCTTTTTGGCTTAAGCGAGAGCCGGATGAACAAAGCGGAGATTATAGAAAAACACCGGAAGTATCTTTTTTCCTGCGTGGCCAACTACTACGAGGAGCCGCTGGTCGTCGATCATGCCAAAGGCTCTACCGTGGTCGACGTCGAGGGCAGAGAGTACCTCGACTTCTTCGGCGGCATCGTCACGATCAGCGTCGGTCACTGCAACGAAAAAGTGACCGGGGCGATCGAGCGGCAGACCAACAAGCTCCAGCATGTCTCCACCCTCTATCCCAACGAGCCCCACGTGCGCCTGGCGGAGAAGCTGGCCGAGATCACGCCCGGGCGCTTGCAGAAATCCTTCTTCACCAACAGCGGCACCGAGGCGAACGAGACCGCGGTTCTGCTCGCGCAGCTCCACACCAAGTGCCAGGACGTGATCGCGCTGCGCCACAGCTACAGCGGCCGCTCGCATCTGGCTATGAGTCTCAC
This sequence comes from Deltaproteobacteria bacterium, assembly GCA_016184235.1. Classification (GTDB taxonomy): domain Bacteria; phylum Desulfobacterota; class Binatia; order UBA9968; family UBA9968; genus UBA9968. Next base: position 1,114 of record JACPDC010000063.1, read on the forward strand.
CGCGCACGCCGCCTGGCGCCTCACCCCGACCGCTGCTGCCGGCATCCACCACATCCCCAACGCCTACTGCTATCGCTGCCCGTTCGGTCTCACCTATCCGAGCTGCGACCTCAAGTGCGCTAAAGATCTCGAAGAGGCGATCCAGACTCAGACCTCCGGCCGCATCGCCGCCTTCATCGCCGAGCCGATCCAGGGCATCGGCGGCTTTATCACGCCGCCGAAAGAGTATTTTCAGGTGATCGCCTCAATCCTGCGCCAGTACGGCGGTCTGTTCATCTGCGACGAGGTGCAGACCGGCTGGGGCAGGACCGGCGGAAAAATGTTCGGCATCGAGCAGTGGGGGGTGGAGCCGGACATCATGACCTTCGCCAAGGGGATGGCCAACGGCGTGCCGATCGGCGCGACCATCGCCAGGGCCGAGATCGCCGACAGCATGAAGGGGATGACGATCTCGACCTTCGGGGGAAATCCCGTGACCAGCGCGGCGGCCCTGGCTACGATCCAGGTGATCGAGGAGGAGAATCTCGTCGACAACGCGCGCGTGATGGGGCGGCGCCTGCGCGAAGGGCTCGAGGCCTTAAAGCAGAAATATCCGGCAATCGGCGATGTCCGCGGGATGGGGTTGATGCAGGGTCTTGAGCTTGTCGGCGAGAACAAGCGGCCTGACGGCGAGGCCGTGCGCAGGCTATTCGAGCGGACCAAGGCGAACGGACTGCTGATCGGCAAGGGCGGGCTGATGGGCAACGTCATCCGCATCACCCCGCCGCTCAATGTCACCAAGGACGAGATTGACCGGGCGCTCAAGCTCCTCGATCAATCCTTCGCGCAACTGGGACTGTAGGGGGCGCCTTTGGCTCTGATCGCCCACCGTTTCTGCTGAGATTCAGGAGGGGCGTGAAGCCGCGATGCTGAGACGTAGAATCATCGGCGCGATCCCGGTTGTCCTTGGCATTTCTTTCCTGGTTTTTCTTCTGATGCACATCGCGCCAGGGGATCCGGTGAGCCTGCTTCTGGGCGAGGATGCCACCGACGCCGAGATTCAGCGCACCCGCCACGAATGGGGACTGGACCAGCCGCTCCTGGTCCAATATTGGGAGTTTCTCTCCCATGCGGTTCGAGGGGATTTCGGCAAATCATTGAAATTCGGGGAGCCGGTTACCAAACTGGTTTTCGAGCGGTTGCCGGCAACCGCGGAGCTCGCTTTCGTGAGCCTGCTGGTCGCCGTCCTGATCTCGATCCCGATCGGCGTCTATTCGGCCATCAAGCACGATTCGCTTCTCGATCACGCCGGCATGGGGCTCGCCCTCGTCGGAGTCTCTCTCCCCAACTTCTGGCTCGGGATTATGTTGATCTATTTTTTGGGCGGCCAGCTCAACCTCCTTCCTGTGGCCGGTAGAATCGACTATGGCATCCAGCTGGAGCCGGTCACGCGCCTCTATCTCGTGGACAGTCTGATCGCCGGGAATTTCACCGCCTTCTGGAGCGCTCTCAGGCACCTGTTGATGCCCGCGGTCACTCTGGGGACGAGCCTGGCCGCGATCGTGACCAGGATCACCCGCTCGAGCATCCTGGAAGTGATGCGTCAGGATTTTATCACGACGGCCAGGGCCAAGGGACTGGGCGAGACGGCAGTGGTTTGGCGGCACATGCTGCGCAATGCCATGATCACGATCATCACCATCCTCGGTTTGCAGCTCGGAGCCCTCCTCAATGGCTCGGTGATCACGGAAACGGTCTTTTCATTTCCGGGAATCGGCGATCTGCTCATCCAGGCCATCTCGCTCAGGGACTACCGGCTTGCGCAAGGGCTGATCTTTTTCTTTGCCATGATGTACTTCGTGGTTAATCTGCTGGTTGATCTGCTCTACATGCTGGTCGATCCGAGGATCAAGCTGTGATGTGGCGCGCGCGCTATTTGAAGATCTGGGTGGGCGGCGCGATCCTTCTCGTGCTGCTGGTCTGTGGCGTGGCGGCTCCCTACCTGGCGCCCTATGACCCGCAGGAGCAGGTGCTCGAACACCGGCTTCGCCCTCCGACCTTCGCGGGCCAGGGTTCCGGCCCTCATTGGCTGGGCACGGACAATCTGGGCCGGGATATTCTGAGCCGCATCATCTACGGCTCGCGGATCTCTCTCCTCGTGGGTGCCACCACCGTGATCCTTGCCGGCCTGTTGGGATGCCTCCTCGGCGCGCTGGCGGGCTATTTCGGCCACCTCACAGACGAGATCATCAGTAAGATCACGGAGATCTTTCTCGCCTTTCCGTTCCTGCTGCTGGCGATCGCCCTCATGGCCTTTCTCGGCCAGGGGCTGGTGAACCTGATCATAGCGCTGATGATGAGCCGCTGGGTGCAGTATTGCCGGGTGGTGCGTGGTGAGGTGCTTTCGCTTAAAGAGCGCGACTTTGTCGTTGCCGCCAGGGCCTTGGGGGGGAGGGATTTCTATGTCCTGCTCCGGCACGTGCTGCCTAACACCTTCGCCAGCGTTACGGTGATCGCGACCTTTGCCATGGCGATTGTCATCATCGCCGAAGCGAGCCTCAGCTTTCTCGGGCTGGGGGTGCCGACCCACATCCCGACCTGGGGATCGATGCTGAGCGAGGGGCGCGTCTACATGTACCGCGCGCCGTGGTTGACGATCTTTCCCGGCTTCGCTATCTTCGTCACTGTTTTCGGTATCAACCTCTTAGGGGACGGTCTGCGCGATATCTTGGATCCGAAGTTAAGAGGGCGGAGGTAGGTTAAGGGACTTGGAGGGAATTAGAGTATCCATAAAAGGAGGCCTTATGGGCGGACAAAGGGCTGGAGTCAGTCGTAGAGAGTTTTTAAAGAGAGGCGCGCTTGGTCTGGGGGCGCTGGCGGCTTCTCCTCTGGCAAAGATGAGCTGGGCGGCATCGAAAGATCGGGTGACGATCCTCCACGGGATCGGTGTGGATAGCCTCAACCCCTATGCTCACAGCGCCAGTCCCACCTACGGCATGTGGCAGCACATGATAGAGCCGCTCATCGACGTAGACTACAGCAAACCTGACTACATCGGGCATCTCGCGGAATCCTGGGAATTTCAAGGCCGGAAATGGATCTTCCGTCTCAGAAAAGGGATCCGCTTTCACAGCGGCGATCTTTTCACCTCCAAAGATGTCATTTTCTCGATTAATCGAATCAAGAACGACAAGCGGAGTCTGCAGAGGGATAATTTCAGAGACGTGGTGGAGATGCAGGCCTTGGACGACCACACCGTGGCGATCACGACCGAAAAGCCCAACGCCGTCTTCCTCGACCGGCTCCACAACCGCTTCTTCATCAGTAAGGCGGCGGCGGACAAGCACGGCGATCAGATGGATCAGCAGCCGATCGGAACCGGGCCCTACAGGTTCGTGAGCTGGCAGCGGGACGGGAACCTGGTGATGACCAGAAACGAGGACTACTGGGGACCGAAGCCGGACATCAAGGAGGTTGTCTACCGAAAAGTGGGAGAGGAGGCGGCGCGCGTCGCGGGCCTGGTCGCCGGGCAGGGAGATGTCATCAATAATGTCCCGGTCGACGAGATTCCCCGCCTGGAGCGCCATCCCAAGGTGCGCGTCGAGAAGGTCGAGGGCTTAAGGATGTATTTCCTTGCCATGAATGTGGCCCATAAGCCGTTCGACAATAAGCTCGTCCGTCAGGCTGTGAACTATTCCATAGATCCGGCGGTGATCATCAAGAGTATCTACGAAGGCAATGGTTTTGTCTTGAACGGCCCTTTGAGCTCTAACGTCATCGGCTATGACCCCAAGATCAAGCGCTATCCTTTCGATCCTAAGAAGGCGCGGGATCTGCTGGCTCAGGCCGGTTTTTCGAACGGCGTCGAAGTCAAACTCTACTTCTCGCCTGACCGTTACCCGAAAGCGAGAGAGATCTGTCAGGTCATCGCGAGCCAGCTCGCTAAAGGGGGCATCAAGGCGGAGTTGGTTTCCCAGGAGTTTGTGGTCTTCTGGGGCCGTTCCGGCGTCAACGGAGGAAAGCTCCCCTTCTACTATGTCGGCAGGCCGGCCATCGATGCCGATACGGTCTATGACCAGTATTTTCGCTCGGGCGTCACACAACGGATTGGCTACAAGAACCCTGAGTTCGATCGCCTGGTCGACGAAGAGCAGAGGACCGGGGATCCGAAAAAGCGCATAGCTCTGCTCCAGCAGGCGGGCCGGATCTTGATGGAGGATACGCCGTTCGCCCCGCTCTATACGCTGGCTGAGGTTTATGGCGCGGCCAGGAACGTCGTCTGGAAGGCACGGCCGGACGAAAAGATCCTGGTCTCCGATATGAAGATCAAATCGTAGTTGTCGCGGAGGTTTCCATGAACAGGGAAAAACGAAGCGGTGGAATAAATCGGCGGCAGTTTATAAGACGAAGCGCCGCGCTTGGTTTGGGCGCTGTCCTCTCTCCTTCTATCGCCAGGCTGAGCTGGAGCGCATCCAGGGAACGGATCGCGGTCTACAATTCTAGCGTCGCCGATTCGCTCAATCCCTACAATCACAGCTCCAGCCCTATTTACGGCTTGTGGCAGCACATTATGGAGCCCCTCGTGGAGGTGGGCTACGAGCCGGTGGGATACACCGGGGTTCTGGCCGAATCTTGGGAGTTTCAGGGGAAAAAATGGGTCTTTCATCTGCGTAAAGGGGTCCGCTTCCACGACGGAGCCCCTTTCACCTCTAAAGACGTGATCTTTTCCGTCAACCGGATCCGGACCGACAAAAACAGCTTGCAGAAATCCAATTTCAAAGATGTTGTCGAAATGCAGGCCCCGGATGACCATACAGTGGTGTTTGTTATGAAGCAGCCCAACGCGGTCTTTCTCGACCGGGTGCAGAATCGCTTTATCCTGAGCAAGGCGGCTGCGGACAAGTATGGCGATCAGATGGATAACTACGCTACGGGTACCGGCGCTTATAAGTTCGTGAGCTATCAGCGGGGCGGCAATTTTGTCATGACCCGCAACGACGACTATTGGGGTCCAAAGGCGGAGATCAAAGAGGTGATCTTCAGGAAGGTGACCGAGGAAGCCGCGCGCGTAGCGGGGCTCGAAGCGGGTCAGGTGGACGTCATCAACAACGTCCCAGTGCATGACGTGCCGCGGCTGGAGCGCAATTCCAGGCTGAGGGTCGAGAAAGTGGAAGGGCTAAGGACGTTCTTTTTGGCGCTCAACCCAGCCTTCAAGCCCTTTGACAACAAGCTCGTGCGTCAGGCCGCCAATTATTCCGTAGACGCCAGCGCAATAGTAAAAAACATCTTCAACGGCAATGGCTTTGTCTTGAACGGCCCGTTGGGGCCCCATGTCATCGGTTACGACCCGACTCACAAACGTTACCCGTATGATCCCAAGAAAGCGCGCGAGCTTCTGGCCAAGGCCGGTTATCCCAACGGGGTTGAAGTCAAACTCTATTTTTCCGCTGGACGTTATCCTCAAGATAGGGAGGTGTGCCAGGTGGTCGCCGCCCAGATGGGAAAAGGAGGATTCAAAGTCGAGCTTGTGAATCAAGAGTGGGTGATTTTCTGGGGCACCTCGGGTGTCAACGGCGGAAGGCTGCCCTTCTATTACATCGGCAGGGGCTCTTTGGTCGACGCGGACACGCTCTACGACCAGTACTTCAGAACAGGGACGACAAAGCGCCTTAGCTACAGTAATCCCGAATTCGACAAGCTGATCGAGGAGGAGCAAAAAACCGGCGATCCCAAGAAGCGGGTTGTCTTGCTGCAGCAGGCGGGGAAGATTCTGATGGAAGAGGTCCCTTTCATGCCTTTGTATAACCTCGCAGATTTGTACGGCGTGGCGAGAAACGTTGTCTGGAAGGCTCGTCCGGACGAGAAGATCTGGGTCTGGGATATGAAGATCAGGTCGTGATTCGTGATCGTGGCTCGTGTTCGTCCTTCGACAGGCTCAGGACGGTAACCGAGCATGAGCACGGAGGCGTTACGCCTGGTACTTCACCTCGCCGCCGACGATGGTCATCTCGACTCTGATGTCTTTAATTCGCTCTCCGGGGATTTCGAACGGGTCTTCGGCGAGGATGGCGATGTCGGCGAGCTTTCCTACGTCCAGCGTGCCCTTGTCATTTTCCTCGAAGCCGACAAAGGCGGCGGTGGTGGTGTGCATGGCGAAAGCCTCGGCGGCGCTGATTCTTTCCTCCGGCACCAGCACCTCGCCCCAGCGCATTTTGCGCGAGACGCAGGCCGAGATGTCGCGGAGCGGGTCTACCGGCCAGTAGCCTGGGGCGTCCGAGCCGCCCGCAATGGTCACTCCGTTCTTGAGCAAGGTTCTAAAGGGAAAGGCCTTGGCCAGTCTCTTTTCTCCCACGCAATCGAGGATCGCGTCTCCCACATAGTAGCCGATGGAAATATTGGGGATGGCGATGATTCCCGAGCGCACCAGCCTCTGCATCCGCTCCGGCGTCGAGAGCCAGTTGCAATCCCCGATGGCGTGCACGCAGCAGCGCAGCCCCGCTTGATGGCATTGGAGCACCGTCTCATTAAGCTCATCCTGAGGGATACGGATGATGCCGCAGTTGTGCGGATCGTCCTCGTAGGGCTCATAAAAGCAGGCGTTGCGGCCGGTGATCCCGCCGTCGATGCTCATCTTGACCCCTCCGATCCTCAGCCACTCATTGCCGAATCCGCTATGGAGTCCCAACTCGATGAGGCTGTTCGATCCGATGTGGGATTCGATCACGCGGGGCAGGAGGCTCACGCGCGCGTCGAGCCTGCCTTCGCGCAGAAGCTCCTGGTAGGCCCGGATGGGCTCGCCCGATCTCACGATGTCGTGGATCGTGGTAACGCCCCGCTCCAGACACTGGTTCAGGGCGAAGGAGCTATCTCTACCAATGCCCGCCAGGGCCAGGGCTTTGCTGTTGGCGATAGTGATGTGCGCGCCGAAGGCGATGGAGACGGGATGGTCGGGGACGGCGCGGTCGAGGTCGTGTCTGTCCGGGAAGCGCTTCTCCTTTAAGCGGAAATCCTGCATCGGGCTTCCGTGCGCGACGATCCAGGACCCTTTGGGGATTTCCGAAGCGCGCTTGGTCAGCCGCTCCAGGATCTCCGGGATCGAGTGAACATCGGCGTAGAAATCCCGGCAGTCCAAATATTCCTTCTCGGCCGTCCCCTTTTCCGAGAGATGGACATGGGTATCGGTAAGCCCGGGTATCGCGATCTTGTTTTGGAGATCGATCTGCCGGCTATCTGGCCCGGCGAGTCTTCGGATAACGTCTGATTGGCCGGCAGCGACAATCCGCCCGCCCGCGCAGGCGAGCGCCTCCACAAGGGCTCCGTCATAAGTCAGGGTACGGATCTTCCCGTTAAACAGAATAAGGTCAGGGTAGGGCAGCGCTCTCTGTTTCATCATAGGCTCCTCGATGGTCTGGCCTATAAGCCGCTTCTTAACCTAAAGTCAACTGCTGGTCTCCGCCGCATGGAATAAAGTCATTGCTGTAGCTCTGACCCGTGAATTGGACAAGGAAATTTGTTATGTTTGGATTGAATTAGAATCAGGCTTGAGCGGAGGGAATCATGGCCAAGGTCAAGGAAGCCTTCACGGCGAAATATCAGGGAAACAAAAATTCGGAAATTGTCGAGGTCTCGTTTACGCCCGGTGAGGAAGTCAAGGTTCTTAAGGAGTGGAAGGACGAGACCTGTCTGGTTAAGAAAGGGGATCACGTCTTTAACGTGGCCAAGAAGTACCTGACGCTGGGTTAACTCTCTGGACAGCGGCCGTTCGCCAGGTGAAATTCGAAGTCGGAGCGGAAGAGCTTGAGGGCGCTCTCGATCGGCGGTCCGGGCATATTGATCAGGTTGCAGAAGCCCTTGCCCTTATTGAAGCTGATCACCTTGCCGAACTGCTCCAAGAGAGGCAGCCCCCCCTGTCCTTGCTGGACCTTTTTCAGCAGCGCAGGGTCTCCTCGACGATGCAGGAGCCCTCTGTGACGATGCGGACCACGCCGCAGCCGAGCGTGGAGCCGGCGGCGCGCACGGAATTAGGGTCGAGCGGCACGTCGATCTTGTCGGCGGGCAGGTAGGCCGACGAGGGGCCGCCCGGCAGGATCGCCTTTATGGCCTTTTTTCCTTTCACTCCTCCGCCGCACTCCTCTATCAAGAAGCGCAGGGACGAGCCAAAGGGAAGCTCGTAGATCCCCGGCCGATTCACTTCATCGTTGAGCGAAAAGATCATGGTCCCCGGACTCTCGGGCGTGCCGAAGCCGCGATACCACGCCGCCCCTTGGGCGATGATGGGCGCGACATTGGCGAGGGTCTCGACGTTGTTGACTGCGGTCGGTTTGCCGAATAGCCCCGCGGTCGCGGGGAAGGGAGGTTTCTGCCGGGGCAGGGGCTGCTTCTGTTCGATGACTTCCAGGGCAGCCGAATCTTCGCCGGCGACATAGTTGGGCGGCGCGGCGACAAATACAACGTCGAGACTGAAGTCGCTGCCGAGAATCTTTTTCCCGCACAGGCCGGCGGCCTCGGCCTCGGCCAGCGCGCCGGCCATGCTGTTTTTTGCTTCTTTGTATTGGTCGTTGATATAAAGGTAGGCGGTGGAGGCGCCTACTGCATAGGCGGCCAGGATCGTTCCTTCGAGGACAAGATGGGGGAGGTTCTCCATGAGGAGACGGTCCTTCTTGCTTCCCGGCTCATCTTCTCCGCCGTTGAGCACGACATAATGGGGCTCAACTGCGCACTCTCGGGTGAAGGCCCACTTTTTTCCCGTGGGAAAGCCTGCTCCGCCTCTGCCCCGCAGACCCGACTCGGCAATCTCTTGGAGGATACCCTCAGGGGTTGAGCCCTTCAAGGCCTTCTCTAAAGCGACGTAACCGCCGCGTTGCCGGTACTCCTTTAAACCCTCCCTTTCCTCCACCTCTCCCCGCGGAAACAGGATGCCCTGCATCTTCGCTCCTAAAAAACTCCGGTATCCAGGAGCTGGTAGATCAGTTCTTTCAAAGAGGAGTCGATTTTATCCAGCCGCTTCACGTCAGGCCCGCCTGCGAGATGGCTCAGGATGTCGTTCAAATCCCCCATTTTCACCCCGGCATACCAGCTCTTTTCCGGGTAGAGCACGATGTTAGGTCCGTCCTGGCAAGCGCCGAAACAGATGTAGGATCGGACTTCCACATTGGTCAGCTTCCGATCCGCCACCTGCTTCTCCAGCTCCTTCATGAGCTGTTCGGAGCCGCGGTTTTTGCAATCGACATTTTGACAGACCAGGCAAATCTGTTTCACTTCGTTTCTCCTTGAGTAAGTCAGGCGCTCGATGAGGGCCGGGCAGATCAATTCATCTGCAAGACCCAATCCTTCTCCTTAAAGATGGCGTCCAGCACACGCTCGTCCTGAGGAGTGGGGAGCGCTTCACCGAGATGTTTTTCATACTCTTGGGCCGAGAGCAACTCGCCTGCCACGCTGTAGCTCTTCCCGGCGAATTCACCGATGGAGCGGCGGAATTTCAAGTCCGGGACGACAAGTCGTGGCTGCCCCGCCGGAACATGCTGGTTGAGACCCTCGACCAGCTTCTGACATTCGGCTGCGAAGTGCTGCCGGGCCAAATCGTTGAGGCGGTCTTTGGCGGCAGGCTCCTTCGCCTCGTGTTCGTCGTAGCGTCCCTTTAGTCCCCAGACGTAGGCCCAATGGGCCGATGAGGAATGATCCGTTCCGAACAAGTCAAAGGCCGTCGAAAGCCACTTGTTGAAATACTTTTGAATGATAGGGAGCGGAATTTTTCCCGCGCGAACAATGCGCGTCAAGCCGGTATTTCCGGTAAACAT
>JACPDC010000064.1 GCA_016184235.1 Deltaproteobacteria bacterium
GCGCGCATGTAGAGGAGATGATTGGAGGTCACCGGGCTGCCGATCCAGCCGAACTTGTTCCAGTCAAACTTAACCTCCGTGCGGCCGATAAGCTGGTCGAAGTAGAGGGCATTGTAAATCGCGCCGATGGTCAGGCCGTCAGGCTTGGACACGTTATAGACGTGGTTTGCCGTGATCAGAGAAGCGGCCCCGGGCATGTTCTGGACAATGATGTTGGGGTTGCCGGGGATATGCTTGGGCATGTGCTGCGCCATGAGACGCGCATAGAGATCGTAGACATCGCCCGCCTTCGTGCCGACGATGATGGTTATGGTCTTACCCTTGTAAAAGGGCTCCTGGCCGAAGGCAGGTTCAAGGGTTGAAGGGTTAAAGAGATAAAGGGCCGACAAAAGGATGAAGAATAGGGGATGAAGGATAAAGTTTAAGCGTATTCTTTTGCCTTTTGCCTTTATACCTGAATCGTGAAACATATCGCCTCCTCCTTTTGCTTGTCAGAGAGCCGGCACGCACAGCTCCTGCCGGGTTACTTTGCCGGGAAAGATATCGCCGCTCTCGCCTTCTTCGACCACCACTTTTCCATTTACCACCACCGCTTGCATCCCCGGCGGATGGCGGTTCACCTCGCTCGCGTCGACTTTTTCCGGCAGCTCTTTGCTGACCAGATCGTCGAATTTATCCGGATCGAAGACCGTCATGTCCGCCGGGTAGCCGGCCTTGAGCAGCCCGCGATTGAGCATGAGCTTTGAGGCGGGAAAGCCGGTGAGCTTCCACACCGCCTCTTCCAGGGTGAAGAGTTTTTTCTCGCGGCGCCAGTATCCGAGGACGCGCGCCGGAGCGCCGTGCCAGAAGAAGCGGTCGAGGTGGGCCCCCACGTCGGTGCCGATCAGCCCGTGCTCGCTCTTGATCATCCTGGCAAGGAGATCCGGATGGCCGTTGGCGAAACCCCGGTACAGGCAGCGGGAGCGGAGATCGTCTTCCAGCCAGGTATCGAAGAAGGCATCCGCCGGAGACTTGCTCGTCAGCCGGCCGATCTCAGCCGCGCTCTTGCCCTGGAGGGACTTGCGATCGGCCCTCTCCATCCGCTCGAATACCACTCTCTCCCAGCCCAGCCATTCGGGGAGGCCGGGCTTGCCCGCCCCTTGAATCCTCTCCTGTTCTAATTTCCGCCGGACGGCTCGATCCGCCAGTTGCCGTCGCAGCCCGTCGGCAGGCTGCCTGATCGCTTCCCAGGTGGGGAGGCCTTCCAGGAAAAAGCAGTCCTCGACGCCGAAGCGCCGGACATGCTCGTAAGGGATGACGACCCCGTAGATATCCTTGCCCTTATTTTTCGCCTCTTCCATGTAAGCGAGCCCGCGCGGCCCGTCGTCCTTTTCTCCCGGACGCAGGCGGAACTCGTTGCCGATCATCCGCGCGCGGACTTTCTCCACCAGGCCGGGGAAGCCGCTTTCAGGCTTGAGCAGGTTGCCGAAGCCGTTGAACTGAAAACAGCCGCCGTATTCCGCCGCCAGATTCGCCAGCTCTGCGATCTCCTGTTGAGTGGCGAAGGTGCTGGGCGTTCCGGCATGTACCGCCGGCCCGCCGCGCGGACTCGTGGAAAAACCGATCGCGCCCGCTTCGAGCCCCTCGCGCACCATCTTTTTCATCGCCGCCATCTCTTCGGGATCCGCCTCCCTCTGGTAGGCCGCCTCGCCCATGACCGTGAGCCGCACGGGAGAATGGGGCATCAGCGCGGCCACGTTGATGCCGACCCTGCCGCGCAGATAGGCGAGATACTCCGGGAAGGTTTGCCACTTCCAGTCCTTCGCGTCTATATATTTATCCAACACGCGGCGCAGATAGCTGACGAGCACCTGGAGCGGCTCGCTCTCGGACGGCACCGGCGCGCAGGAGGCGCCGCAGTCGCCGATCACGATCGTGGTCACGCCGAAATTCACCACCGGATTGCCGTGAGGGTAGAGGACGAGAAAGTAATCCATGTGGGTATGGGAATCGATGAAGCCGGGAGCTATCACTTTCCCGCCCGCGTCGATCTCTTTCTTGCCGGGGCCGAGATGCTTCCCGATAGCCGAGATCCTTTCCCCTTCCACCGCCACGTCCGCCTCGAATCCCGGGCTGCCCGTGCCGTCGATCACGACTCCGTTGCGCACCACCAGATCAAATGCCATGCTCTTAGCCCTCCCTACCAAATAATGCGCATGCTTATCTCATTTAAGCCAAGTCCGCGTCAACAGTTTTTGCCGCCTGTCCCGGCCGGTCATTTTCCCAACAGCTTTTTCAGCCAGGCGATTACCTCCGGAGGCTGGTCGACGACCTCCTTGGCCAGCGCCTCAAGCTCTTCGCCGCTCGCCGGGTTGAGCTCCCAGCCCCGTTTTTTCGTTTCCGACAGAAACTCGGGATCGGCGAGCATCCTGGCGTAGGCGTCGCGCAGGATCTTGACGCGGTCGGCCGGGGTGTTCGGCGTGGAGACTATCGGCCGGATGCCGAATCCGATCACGCCCAAATAGACGGCGGCGAGCCGTCTCTTTTCGGGCGGCGTCTTGTGCCGGTCCATGAGCTCGAAGATCGTGGGGGCGTCCGGGACCTTGCGATCGCGGACTCTCGAGGTCTGAACGAGTATGCGCACGACCCCTTTCTTATGCCATGTCACGAAAGGCTCCCGGCCGAAGAAGGTGTCGATGGTGATGGCCCGGCAATGAACCTCGCCGCGCTCGATCGCGAGATCCTGCTCCGCCCCTCCCGGATAGCCGCTGACGATGTTGAATTTGAGCCCCAATGTATCGTCCAGGAGCCGGGGTATATCGTATCCGCTGCTGCCCACGCCCGTCGCCGAGCAGCGCGGCGGCTCCTTGGCGCTGCGGATATCGTCGAGGCTCTTGTAAGGGGCGTCGGAGCGCATGAAGAGCAGGTGGGCGCTCCGCTCCGGGGTGCCGACCCAGGCGAACTTCGGCCAGTCGAACTTGACCTCTTTGCGCCCCGTGAGCTGCGCGTAGTAAAGGGCCCCGCTGATGCTGCCGAGGGTGAGGCCGTCCGGCTTTGTCAGGTTGTAAACGTGATTGGCCGCGATCATGGAGCCCGCCCCAGGCATGTTCTGGACAATGAAATCCGGGTTTCCGGGGATATGCCTCCCCATGTGGCGGCTGTAGGTGCGAGCCCACTGGTCGTGGCTGTCGCCCGCCAGGTATCCCACGAAGAACCTGATCGTCTTTCCTTTATAGAACGGCTCTTGGGCGAGCGAAGAGGATAGAGGAACGGATAGAGAGATCAAAAGAGCGAGGATGGAAGATCTTTGAATCATGACGGGTTATTTCACCAGGAACAGCTTCTTGATCTGCTCGATGACTTCCGGCGGTTGAACCATGACCTCTTTGGCCATGGATTGAAGCTCCTCTCCTTTGGTCGGATTCACCTCCACGCGGGCCTTTTTCGCCTCGCCGACGAGATCGGGATCTTTGAACGCTTTTTCATAGGCCTCGCGCAGGATCTTTACCCGGTCCGCCGGGGTCGCCGGAGGGGCCATCATAGAGCGGGCCCAGTCTCCTCCCTGGAGCATGGCTTCAGCCACTCGGCGGCTTGTCGCAGCAGTCTTGTACTCGTCCATCAGCTCGTAAACCGTCGGCCCTTCGGGCAGGCGGGAGTCCCGCTTGCGGCCGCTCTGGGCGAGGGTGCGAACGAAACCGGTTTTTTTCCATTCCAGGAAGGGTTGACGCGAGAAAAAGGTCGAGACGGTCAGCCCCTGGCACACGACCTCGCCCCTTTCCATGGCTATGGCGATCTCAGTGCTGCCCGGATAGCCGACGACGTGGTCGACCTTGGCGCCGATAGTCTGCTCCAGGATCTTCGACATGACATAGTCGGAGCTTCCGGCGCCCGTGGAGCCGCACTTCGGCGCCTCCTTGGCCTTGATCACGTCCCTGATGGATTTGTAGGGGGTGTCGCTGCGGATGAATATCATCATGTCGTCTTTTTCCAGCGAGCCGATCCACTGGAACTTGGGGAGATCGAATTTGACCTCCTTGTGCCCGGCGAGCTGGTTCAGATAGACATTGTTGTGCGGCATCAGGAGAGTCAGACCGTCGGGTTTGGCCACGCCCCAGACATAGTTGGCCGCGATTACCGAGCCCGCCCCCGGCATGTTCTGCACGATGGTCTCGGGATTTCCAGGAATGTATTTTCCCAGATGCCTGGATACGATGCGGGCGGCGCGGTCGTAGCCGCCGCCGGCGCTCAGCCCCACGACGATGCGGATCGTCTTGCCCTTGTAGAAGGGCTCTTGAGCGAGCCCGAAGGATAGATCAAGGGATAAAGGGATCAACAGAGCGAGGATAGAAGATCGCAGATAGATGATCGCGCGCGGTTTCATAAACCACCTCCAGTGCTAAATTAAGCCCAACCAAAGCAAGAGCTGCCCCTCCGGGAACGGGAGATGGAGCAGCCGCGTGAAAAGGCCCCAGAAGACAAGCCAGGCGCCGACCGTGAGGAGCACGGACAACCACCACTGCTCGCCCGCTTGAAATTTCAGGTAAAGGAAGACCAAAGCCGGGACCGCCACGGAAAAGCCGAGCAGCCAGATAACTATGAAGAACCCGATGATCCAGGAGAAGATGCTGACCGTGCGCCGCGTGGCCACGGCGCTGTCCATAGACTGGCCGAACTGAAAATCGACAGGCGCATTGCCTGTGTCTTTGCGCGCCGTTTTTCCCGTCAGGTCGAAAACGATCTGGAGCAGGGCCAGGGCCACCATGGGGATGCCGATCGCCCACGGGTAGAGGCGGGCCTGCAGGCGCCACTCCCACGCCTGATAGACAAAAACGGCAAAGAAAATCAGAATGACGACAGCGAAGATAGTCTGCGGTCTAAATTTCATGTGAGACTTATCCTTCTCATGACCGGCCTCGCGGCGCCGGGGAGCCGCAAGCTATGAAAACGCGCCTCCTCGCCCTTGCGACGAAGCGCACCCCACTCTCCCGTAGCTCACTCGCTTACCACAGAGTCCTTTGCAAGGTCAATGTCTCTCCCCGCCCCTTTCAATATTTTCCAGACGTGGTAAGACGACTCCGAGGCAGCGGGCCTCCAGAAAGGAGTTTTTATGGCTGAATACAAGACGATCCTGGTCGAGAAAAAAGAAGGAATTACGACCCTTACGTTCAATCGGCCGGAGCAGCGCAACGCGATGAGCCCCCAGCTCCACCGGGACATGTACGCCGCGCTGAACGAGCTGCGCTACGACAAGGAGACTCGGGTCATTGTCTTGACCGGCGCGGGGCCGAGCTTTTGCGCAGGGCAGGATCTGAAGCAGTATTTTCTGGAGATGGACTCGCAGCCGCAGAGCGTTCGGGATGAGATTCGCGATTTATCCCGGCGCTGGCGCAACGAGCTGATCCGGACGATGCCGCAGCCGATCATCGCTATGATCAACGGCTGGTGCTTCGGCGGCGGCTTCACCATCGTCACCGCCTCCGACATCGCCATCGCCGCGGAAGATGCCGTCTTCGGGCTGTCCGAGATCAACTTCGGTCATTTTCCCGGCGGCGAGGTGACCATCGTGCTCACCGAGCACCTCCAGCCCAAGCACGGCCTGTTCTATGCCCTCACAGGCAGGACCTTCACCGCGAAGGAGGCGGAGCGCATCGGGCTCATCACCAGGGCGGTTGCGCGCGCCGATCTGGAGAAGGAGACGGCGGCGATCGCTCGCGATCTGCTCGAAAAGGATCCCATCGCCTTGAAGGCCGTCAAAGAGGCCTGGTACTACACCTTCTACTCTCCTCCGGACGTGGCCTACGAGATCTCGGGACTCATCTCTCAGCGCGTGACGCAGCAGCACGGCGGACGGCCGGGCATTCAACAGTTCAAAGAGAAGAGGTACCAGCCGGGCCTGGGGGCGTATAAGTGGGATAAAAAATAACGGCAGAAGGAACAGGAAGTGCGCCGCAACAAGGTTTGCTTTGTAGGGTACGGATCGACCGGGTACTCGCGCAAGTCCGAAGAACCGCTCCTCTGGCACTACGCGCAGGCGATCGGCGCCGCGCTGGATCAAACCGGCCTGAAGAAGAGCGATGTCCAGGGCTTTTCGGTGACGACGCAAGCAAGCCCGGATTACTCGCCTCACGTAGCCGAGCAGCTCGGCCTGGAGTTGGATTGGGTCCTGAACGGGGATTACGGGGGCGCGGGGGGCGTGACCAGCGTGCGTCGAGCCGCTGATGCCATCGAGGCCGGCCACATCGATATCGCGGTTTTGGTGGGCGGCAACTCCTTCGACAAGAGCGTCGTGCATCAAAGGCCGCTTGAATACCAGCGCGCCAATTACGTGGACGTTTACGGTTACGGGGGGCCCAACACGCTTATGGCCTTGGTCCAGCGCCGTCATATGGAGGGGTATGGGACGACTTTGGAGCAAGTCGGTAAGATCGCGGTTACCCAGAGGGAGAACGCCCGGCTCAACCCCCAGGCCCTGCTGCGCGATCCGATGAGCCTTGGGGACTATCTCAATTCGCGGATGATCTCGGATCCGATTCGCCTCTTCGATTGCGTGATGCCCTGCTCCGGCGCGGAATGCGTTATCCTCGCCTCGGAGAAGAAGGCGAAACAGATCACCGAAAAGCTGGTCTATCTCGTCGCCGACGGCGAAAGGGTCAACTACCAGGTGGACAAGATGCTGCCCGACAAAACCACCTTCGGCATCAAGGTCGTCGCCGACCGGCTTTTCGCCGAAGTACGCAGAGACCAAATCGATCTCTTCGAGCTCTACGATGACTACCCGATCGCGGTATTGATCCAGATCGAGGATCTCGGGTATTGCGAGAAGGGCGGAGGGGGAAGGTTTGTGGAAGAACATGATCTCTCCTGCCGAGGGGACTTTCCCGTCAACACCGGAGGGGGACAGCTCTCTGTGGGGCAAGCCGGTCTGGCTGGAGGGTTTCTCCACATCGTAGAGGCGCTCCGGCAGTTGAGAGGCGAGGCCGGGCCCAGGCAGGTAAAGAAGGCCGAGCGCGCCGTGGTCACCGGCATCGGCTGGCTCTCGTACGGCCGCAATCTCGGCACTACAGCCGGACTCGTCATGGAGCGGAGGGCGTGATGGCGGAGAAAAGCCTTCCGAAGATCAACAAGATAGACCGGCCGTTCTGGAAAGGCGCCTTAGAGGGAAAACTCCTGATCCAGAGATGCCGGGCTTGCGGCAAGCTGCAGTTCTTTCCGCGCGTCGTCTGTACGGCGTGCTTCAGTCGAGAGCTCGATTGGGCCCAAGCGAAAGGCGAGGGCGAGGTGCACAGCTTCAGCTGGGTATTCGTCCCGCGCAATCCGGCCTTCAAAGAAGAGGCGCCGATCTGCTACGCCAATGTCGTCCTGGACGAGGGAATCATCATCGAGAGCCGGATCGTGGGTACGAATTTGCGGGCGGTAAAGACGGGCGCCAGGGTCAGGGTCGCCTTTCAAGAAACCGCCGACCCGCAGATCAGGCTGCCGGTCTTTGAGCTGGCGAACTAGACGGGAGGTCTTTATGAGAGTTCCTTCATTGGGGATCAAGGCTTCTCTCGCGCTTCTCGG
>JACPDC010000396.1 GCA_016184235.1 Deltaproteobacteria bacterium
GCGCTAGACTATGCCTAGAATCAGCCATCCGCCTCCCGCCTTCTTTTTCTCCTACCTATTGCCTATTGCCTACTGCCTATTGCCTGTTTTTCTTTCCGCTTGCGCCTCCGAGCAGATTCGCCAGCAGGAAGAGCAGATCCGCATGCAGCAGGAGGAGATCGCGCGCCAAAGGCGGGAGATCGAAGAGCTGACGGCGGCCAAGCAGAGAGAAGAGCGAAGAAGACGGGACTGCAACCGCGCCTTTCAGCACTTTGAGCAGGCCCAGCAAGCCGGAGAGCCCGGGAAAGCGGCCGCTCTCTACCGCCAGGGTCTCGCGCTCTGCCCGGACGACGACGTGGCCCACTATGAGCTCGGCAAAGTTCTCCGCGCGATGGGCCGGAGCCAGGAGGCCCGGAGGGAGTTTGAGGCGGCGCTCAAGATCAACCCGAACTTTCACGATGCGAAACGGCAATTGGAAGCTACAAAAAAATAGCAGTCAGCTCTCAGCAATCAGCTAAAAGCTGACCGCTGCGGGCTAAAGCGAGGGATAAGGACAGGACAATGAAAAAAGTCATCTTGTTGCTGTTGTCATTGCGGCTGTTGGAGGTCGAGGCTTATCCCGTTGATGCCAAGAAGCTCGTCGATATGACCTATTCGTTTTCCGACGAGACCCTGCACTGGCCCACGGCTCAGCCCTTCAAGCTCGAGAAGGTGAACGAGGGAATGACGCCGCAGGGATACTGGTATTCCTCGTACAATTATAGCGGCTCCGAGCATGTCGGCACTCATCTGGACGCCCCGTTTCACTTTGCTCAGGGGAGGTGGACCACGGATCAGATACCTTTGGATAGAACCATCGGACCGGGGGTGGTGATCGATGTCAGCCGCAAAGCCCAGGCGAGTCGCGGTTACCAGTTGCAGGTCGTGGACATCAGGACCTGGGAGAGGAGGCATGGAAAGCTGCCCGGCGGCGCGATCGTGCTGATGTACAGCGGCTGGGGAAAGTTCTGGGGCGACCGCAAGAGCTATTTCGGGACCGATCAAGAGGGGGACACCGCCAATCTCCGGTTCCCCGGCTTCTCCAAAGACGCGGCGGAGTTTCTCGTCAAGGAGCGCAAGATCAACGCCGTGGGCACCGACACCCCCAGCATCGACCACGGTCCGTCGCGCGACTTTATCGTGCACCGGATCTTTGGCGGGGCGAACATCCCTATTTTCGAGAACGTGGCCAGCATGGACCGTTTGCCGCCCAAGGGGAGCACCATCTACGCCGTTCCTATGAAGATCAAAGGCGGCAGCGGCGCCCCTCTTCGGATCTTCGCGGTCCTGCCATAGGAACAGGACGGTTCAAGTCGTTTAAATCGTTCAAGTCGTTCAATCCGTTAGCTCTGGCCGGTTAAAGTTAGGCCATAGGTAAGTTTGTTTTCCCCCTATTGCCCATTGCCTACCGCCTAATGCCTTTTTTCTCCGCCTCCGTGAAATTCCGCCTTTAGTCCTATGGTCCGAGCCTGGCGTTTTTGCTTTATAATGGCAAACGCAATATACTCCCGCACTGTTTTCAGTTACGGGAGGAAAGTATGGAACATAGAGGAAAAACCTTACCCTTGTGGACCGGATTTTACCTTGCCGCCTGTCTCGTTTTCTCTACTGTCATTGCGACCGCGGGGGAGGTGGCGGTTCCGGCTCCTCAGGGATCGGCGAGTCCTGGAGCGGCCGCCGGGGCTAAGGTCCTTAAGCTCGAGGAGGCTGTGGCCGTCGCCCTGGAGAACCATCCCAGGATCAGAGCGGCCAAGGAAAAAGTCGGGGCGCAGAACGCGGTCTTAGGGCAGCAAATGAGCGCCTATTATCCCACGGTCAGCCTCAGCAACTCCTACCGCACGACCAGGGATCGGTCCAGTCGGCGCGGGAGAGCCTGGACGCGGTTGGCTATACCTATAGAACGACCGTGGAAGAGGTGGTCCTGGCGGTAAAGCAGGCCTACTTCAGCTATCTTCAGGCCAGGGCCCTGGTCCGGGTGCGGGAGGAGACGGTCAAAGGCCGGGAGCTCATCGTGCGCCAGGCCCAGGGATTCTTCGAGGTCGGCACCAGGCCGAAGATCGATGTGGCGCGGGCCGAATCGAACCTCTACAACGCGCAGGCGGATCTCATCGCCGCCGAAAACGGTGTGAAGATCGCCTGGGTCACGCTCAAAAACGCCATGGGAGTGAAGGATCTGCCTGAACAGCCGCTGGCCGAAGAGCTGGGGATCGCGCGGGTGCCGCTCTCTCTCGAACGGGCCAAGGAGATCGCCTTTGCGGAGCGCCCGGAGCTTAAGGACTTCGCCGCGCAGAAAAAGGCCCAGGACCAGAAGATCGCCACCGCAAGACGGGAGCATCTTCCGGACATTATTTTTCACGCCGATTATGGGCGGCAGGGGACGAGTCGCGACGGCAACACCTTCCCGTTGCAGGACCAGTGGACGGTCCAGTTGAATCTCAGCATTCCTATCTTCAACGGCTTCAATACGACCAACAAGGTGGAAGAGTCGCTGCACAACTATTATGCCGTGAAGGCCCAGGAAGAGGACAAGAGACAACAGGTTGCGCTCGAGGTCGAGCAGAGCTATCTTAAACTGGTAGAGGCGCAAGAGCGGATCAAGGCGACCCAGGCGGCGGAGCGGGCGGCGAAGGAAAAT
>JACPDC010000065.1 GCA_016184235.1 Deltaproteobacteria bacterium
AAGCTCAACGGGGCGGATGGAAGCGACTTCATGGGGAGCGGCGAGCCGGCTCCTACTCCGACCGTTGAGAACGTCGTCTGGACCAGCATCGTCAACGCCACGGCTACGGGAAACTCCCTTCAAAAGACCTCTGGCTGCAACGGATGCGACGATGCCGGGGCGATCTCACTCCAGAAGATCACCTCAGGCGGTTATGTAGAGTTCACGGTGTCTGAGACGGGCACGCTCAGATACGTAGGCTTAAGCAACGGAAGCTTCAGCACCGGAGCCACAGAGATCGACTTTGCCATTGCAATCGGATGGGGTTGGGCCGAAGTGAGGGAGAATGGCGCTTTCAGAGCTAACACAACGGCGGTGGCAGGTGATCTGTTCCGCATCCTAGCGGAAGCGGGCATGGTGAAATACTACAAGAACGGCGCCCTGGTTTATTTGAGCGCAGTCGCCCCAGCCTACCCCCTGGTGTTGGATACCTCGCTGTTTAATGTGGGAGCCGCTGTCAACAACGCCGTCATTGCGGGGACGCTGGATAGCGGTGGCGGCTCGGGCTCAGATACCACAGCGCCTGTCATAAGCAACGTGGCAAGCTCCTCTGTTAGCTCCAATGGCGCCACCATCACCTGGACAACCAATGAGCCCAGCGACTCCCAGGTGGAGTACGGCACCACCACGGCCTACGGGAACTCAACCCCTCTTGATCCGTCGCTAGTCACCTCGCACACACAGACGCTGAGCGCTCTGGCGTCGAACACCGTTTACCACTACCGGGTAAGGTCCAGCGATGCGGCGGGGAATTTGGCTGTCTCAGGAGATTTCACCTTCGCCACCACCGGCTCTGGCACCGGCACGACGGTAGAAAACGTCATCTGGACCGATATCGTCAATGCCACGGCTACCGGAAACTCTCTTACGAAGACTTACGGCTGTGACGGGTGCGACGATGCCGGGGCGGTCTCCCAGCAGCAGATAACCGGAGACGGCTATGTGGAGTTTACGGTCACTGAGACCGATCTGCTGAGATACGTGGGCTTAAGCAACGGAAGCTCAGGCACGGGTTACTCAGAGATCGACTATGCCTTTGCTGTGGGATTTGGCTGGGTCGAAGTCAGGGAGAATGGAATTTACAGGGCCAATGCGGGTATTGCCGCTGGGGATGTGCTGAGGATTGCGGTGGAGTCCGGGGTGGTCAACTACTACATAAACGGCAGCCTGCTTTACAGGAGCGCGGTTGCGCCTCTCCTACCGCTGGTCGTGGACAGCTCGCTCTTCAGCCTCAATGCGACCGTGAGCAATGCGCTTATCGCCTATTGAGAACGTAACGGGAGAAAAAGGGGAACGCCGCGCCTAAGAAAACGAAGTCTTTAACTTCTTCTCCCGCTTGAATCTCTCGATGGCGAGCTGGATCAGCCGGTCGATGAGCTCCGTGTAGGACACCCCGCTCGCCTCCCACATCTTGGGATACATGCTGATCTTGGTGAAGCCGGGGATGGTGTTGATCTCGTTGACGATGACCTCCCGATCGTGGCGGAGAAAAAAATCCACCCGCGCCATCCCCTCGCAGCAAAGGACCTTGAAGGCCCTGGCTGCGATTTCTTGAATTTGTTTTACGACCTCGTCCGGCAATTTCGCCGGGATTTCCAAAACAGCCCCCTTGTCATCCAGGTACTTGGCCTCGTAAGAGTAAAATTCGTGCCGCGGCATGATCTCTCCCGGCAGAGAGGCGATGGGGTTGTCGTTTCCCAACACGGCGCACTCGATCTCGCGGCCTTGAATGGCCTCTTCGACGAGGATCTTGTTGTCGTAGCGAAAGGCGTCCTTGACTGCGCGCTCGAATTCGTTCCCGTCTTTGACTTTGTGGATGCCGACGGAGGAGCCGAGGTTGGCCGGCTTGATGAAAACCGGCAAACCCAATGCCTGCGTGACCCGTTCGAAATTCACATCCTCCAAAGAGGAGCGCTCGAAGACAAGAAACCTGACCGTGGGAAGCCCGGCGTCCCGCAGCAGCCGCTTCATGACGTCTTTATCCATGCCCACGGCGGAGCCCAGCACGCCGGCCCCGACAAAAGGAACGTCGGCGAGCTTCAACAGACCCTGGACCGTGCCGTCCTCGCCAAAGGTTCCGTGCAGCACCGGGAAGACGACGTCCACGGGACCGACGCCCCCGCGCCCGGAGAGCCTGGTCAGCGGACTGGACCGTCTCCCGAGAGCCAGGGCGAGGGTTTTCCCCGGTTTGGTGGATTTGACGGAGCTCGGCCATGCCGCACTCGAGGCATCGCACAGGCCCCAGCGGCCGTGCTTGTCGATGGAGATTAACAGGACCCGGTACTTCTTCTTATCGATAGCCTCGACGATGTTTCGCGCCGACAGAAGGGAGATTTCGTGCTCCGCTGATTTACCGCCAAAGAGGACAGCTACTCGAAGTTTCCTTTGGGGCCGCCTGTTCGATGACCTTCACTACCTTTCCCGGGTAGCGCGCCCTCTCGAACTTGAGGACGAAGTACTTCGCCTTCACCGGGTCTCCCTTGTCATCGAAAGCGATCGGTCCGGTCGCCCCTCTGAAGTTTTTCAGCTTGCGCACCGCCACCGCCACCTGGGCCCGCGTCGGCTTTTTCCCGCCGAGATCCTTGATCGCTTGCTCGATCGCCTTCAATCCCGCCAGCGCGGCGTCGTAACCGTACATTCCGAACGACTCCACCTCTTTGCCGAAGCGCTGCTTGAAACGTTTGGCAAAGGCGGCCGATTCCGGGTAGGCGTCGGGCGGCCCGGCCACGGTCGTGTAGTAGCTGCCGATCACCTGCCGTCCGGCGATCTTGACCATTTCCGAGGAGTCCAGGCCGTCCGGTCCCATGAAGGCCGCCTTGACTCCCTTCTCCCGTGTCTGCTTCAGGAACAGCCCCCCCTGGTGGTAGATCCCGCCGAAATAGACCAGATCGGGATTCCGGGCCTTCATGGGAATAATCAGCGGCGAGAAATTGGCCCGCTCTTCGGTGCCCTCGTAGCCCAGTATTTTCAGGCCGAGCCTCTTCGCCTCATCCCGGAAAGTGTCGGCTACCCCCTGACCGTACAGGGTCTTGTCGTGAACGATGTAGACGGATTTGAGCTTGAGATCCTGGGCGGCATACTTGGCCCCCACCGGACCCTGGATATCGTCGCGGCCGCAGACCCGGTTGACGTTGGGATAGCCGCGGTCGGTGATTTCAGTCGCCGTGTTCGCCGGCGAGATCATCGCGAGCATGGCGTCTTTGTAGATGTCGGAGGAGGGGAGGGCGACGCCGGAGTTGAAGTGGCCCACGACCAGGAGGATGTCCGGATCCGCCACGATGTTTCTGGCGTTGACCACGCCGACCTCCGGCTTTGCCTGGTCGTCGAAGGGGACTAAGACCAGGTCGAAGCCAAGCGCCTTCAAGCCTTTCACCGCCTCTTCGACGGCGAGTTGCGCCCCCAATTTAATATGTTCCCCCTGGGCCGCCTGTTCCCCCGAGAGCGGAGACTGGGTGGCGATCTTGATGACGCGTTTCTGAGCCCAGGCAGCGCTGGAAATAAACAGGGGCGCCACAAGAAAGCCAAGGACCAGCAACGATGCAAACCGTTTAAACGTCGTAGCCATTCCTCCGTTCAGCGTTTTTCTTATGCTAACAAATCGCCGCCGTCAACGCTATCTTTTATTCTAAGCAATCCTTTCTCTCACCCGAACGTCCCCTCACGGAGCTCCCGGAGGGTCCGCTCGATCTCCTCTCTCGTGTTCATCACGAACGGACCATATCGCGCAATCGGCTCGTTCAGAGGCTTGCCGGAGACCAGCAGAAAGCGAACAGAGCTTTCCGCGGTAGTAACATTGACATGGTCGCCGCCATCCCAAACGACGAGCCTTGGAGGCGAAGTCACTGTTCCGTTTTCGGCGAATCTCGCCTCCCCGTCGAAGACATAAGCAAATACAGTATGCCGTCGGTTGATTGGCTGCGTGAAAGAGGCGTGGGGAGGGACGAAAACGTCGAGATAGGTAGGATCCGCGGCAATGCCGGAGACAGGGCCGTTGATGCCATCAACCGTCCCTGTGACCACCCGTATCTTTGCGCCGTCTGCCCTTTTGATTTCGGGAATCTCGTTTGACCGGATCTCTTGGTACCGAGGTTTTGTCATCTTGAGTTTCGCCGGTAAGTTGACCCAAAGTTGGAATCCGGCAATCCCTTCGGGACGTACTTGAGGCATTTCCTCGTGCATGATGCCGCGTCCGGCGGTCATCCACTGAATGTCTCCTGCACCGATGCTGCCGGCATTTCCGAGGGTGTCCTTATGATGGACGGTCCCCGCAAGCACGTAAGTAACGGTCTCGATCCCTCGATGAGGATGGAGCGGAAATCCTGCTTTGTAATCATCCGGATTAGTGGAGGCAAAATGATCCAGCAGCAGAAATGGGTCGAGATAATCGAGCCTCCGCGTCCCAATGCTTCTCTTGAGCCTGACTCCCGCGCCTTCAACGACAGGCTGCGGCTCGATGATCTTCTCGATCCTTCTGGGCAACGAGTCCATCGTTACCTCCTTCATGCGTATGAATTCGCACTGCTTTCATTGTTTCCATCAGCCCTTCTTAGTCTATGACTTTACGGACAGTGTCCTAGCAGGCGGAAACGTCCAGGAGGTGGCCGGCTTCAATGCAGCTCAGCCCATGCTTTTGCATGAGAAGGATCGCCGCATCCTGCAAGCGGTTCTCAAGCAAAGCTTCTCGTACTTCGGGAGAAATGCTTTGTCCGGCGAGAAGCAATGGCACAACCGAAAAACTCATAGCGAGCTCCTTTCGTGCCCTTCTGTACGCACTATTTCCTGCCACGACTGAACCGACCATGGCCTTTTCTTGCCAAGTTTGGCGGGCATGATGTTTCAGTCTTCTTTCCTTCCAGCGCAGCAAACCCTGACGCACGTACTGAGCGCTAAACCCTAAAACCTCACAGATGTTTTCAAAGGAAAAAACCCAATCGTCGTTCTCTTTCAGGATCCACTCCTGTGCCTCCTCGAAAAGTCTCTCCCGCTTGCCGCTCCGTTCCAAAACGTTGTCCTGAAAGCACTGAACCGCATCTTCCAAGATCGCCAGCATGAGCCTTTTTTCCGGTTCCCAAAGGGTCTTGCTACGAAGGTTGTCAAAATACTGCGTAGCCAAGAGCGTGTCTGGCTGGAAGAGAGAGGCGATCTTTTCGTCTATATTGAGGGCACTTTGATCTACCATGGTTCTTATCTCCTAACTCGAAGCGCCAGTTGCGTGCTCGTCGATCATGCGTAAGATCGCTTCCTTGCTCGCCACGCCAATGATACGTTCTTTTTCTTCTCCGCCTTGGAACAGGATCAGGGTCGGTATTCCTTGGATGCGATAGCGCTGCACCACGGAAGGATTGTCGTCGACATTGAGCTTGGCAACCCGCGCATCGCCCGCGTACTGCTCGGCTATCGCCTCCACCGTGGGCGCAAGCATCCGGCACGGGCCGCACCATGGGGCCCAGAAATCCACCAGCACCGGCGTCTTCGACTCATGCACCCTTCGCATCCTTCTGCCACCAGCTCGACTCCCTGCCGATACATCTCGGCCAAAAGCTCTCCGCCCGCGCTGTCGATAAACGTCACCGTTTTTAACCTAACCCTCACCGGCTGATCGATGATCACCCGTCGCTTCCAACAGGCTTTCAATTCTTGAACCCAGGGTCCCGCCAGTTTTCCCTCAAGCTCGAAAATGGTTCCGGTCGCGTCCGTTCGTGTGGTGATTTTTAACATAAGCCAGGAAGACGATTTAGATTAAGTCTCCCCCTAAAAGGGGCACAAAGATCCCTTCGAGTTCGTCCGCCTCTTCAAGAAGCCCGCGGTCTACAGCGGCCCTTTGGATGCCAAACCTGTCAAACCAACTGAATGCCAGGAGGTCGCCTATGCTGTTGTAAAGCTCCAGAAGATCGGCAGGCCTTTCGGTCGTGGCATCATCATATGCAGCCAGCCGGCCCACGATCACTCCGTCGACGACTATTGGAAGAAATGAAACCAGACTCAGGCGATCCTTTTCCGGCACCGAAACAGAGAGAAAAGTTCCCTGCGCCAGGGCATGGTCGCTGATTCGCGTGGGCTCAGCCTGTACGGTTGTGAAAAAGTACAACTGGGAAAAAAAACTCAAGATGATGAAAAAGATTTTATATTTGGATTCCATGACCTACCTCCGCAAAGTTCAATTCCACGCGACTTGCCTATGAACCACGACTTCCCGACCTTCTTCATCCGCCTCGACTATCGGATCACACCAACAGAAACCCGTGTCTATGTGGGTGAGTCCTATCGGCATCTCCACCGCGGCTACTGCAGGGGCGATCCATGTTCGATCTAAGGACATTAAAGAAGGTCTCCTCATTTTCAGTTGACTCATCCTAACTCGACCAACGTTTGCCCAGGGTATTGGGGAGAAACCTTGTTCCCGCCCTTATGGTGTTTAGAGACCATTCCATCACTGTCGAGAGAAGCGCCAGTTCGACGCCCTGAATCGCTATCCGGGCCCAGAGAGCTGTTCCGGCTAGAAGCAGGGTTGCCAAAAAGAATGTGCCGATCTTCATTGATTTATCTCCTCTTCTCGCTTTTCATTCTGAAGATAGTCTTGGCAAGCGCTGTGCCAAAGCACACCGATGTCCGGAAAATGCCTAAAGTGGCTGGATTTACAAACGTTTCAGGTCGTCCTGCTTTCGGGCGGGAAGGGACGGTGACGAAGAAAGTCTGCCGACTTATCGGCAGGTGCCGAAATATCGGCGTCTATCCGGGAGCGGTAATCCTGGCGCGGACCATTACCGGGCACGGCGCAATAGACAGCTCAAGATCTGGTCGAAAGAGGGGCCAGACGCCAGCGGCCGTAGGCGACGAACGCCGAGAGGAGCCCCACCACCAGCGGGATCAGCGCCATCGCGATATCACCGGTCGCCAGCGTGAACACCGTCGCGCCGATCATGATGATCACCAGCCCGGCTGCGGCCAGCGGCATCGGCCCGGTCAGCTTCTCGAGCGGCAGGACCAGCTTGATTCCGCCGGCCCACAGGAAGAGGAGCGCGAGCAATCCTTGAGCGATCCACAGCGCATAGTTCATGATTCTTCTCCTCCGCGGTGGCTCGTCGCCACGCACAACGTCTTCGTCCTCGCGAGGATTGTCTCAGGCCTTCGCCAGGGCTTCGGCGAGCTTGTGGAACGATTCGTTCCAGCCGGCGCTGCACAACTCCAGGAGGTCATTTTTAGCGCTCCAAGAGGCCTTTCAAAATGGTCAAATCCTTTTCCACCCATTTGGCATCCTCCTCAAACTTTTCATCCGACATATCCGGCTGGCGCAAGAGCGTGAAAATAACTTCGCTCCCGCTCCCGTTGGGAACGACTCGCATGGGGTTATGAATCTGAACGCCCGACTCCAAGGTAACGTCGTGATCCAAGATGCCGAAGCGATTTCTTTCGGCAAATCTGATTTTCACTTTCCCCAAGGGCGACTCCGCCATCCATTCGTTGTTCACCTTCTTAATCCCTCCAGCGAGCCCGGTTGCCCATTTCGGCAGGTTTTCGGGATTGGAAGCGAAATCATACACCTCCTGGGGAGCGCGATGAATTGAAACACTAATATGTCGCACCGCATGCAGGGTTGTCATCGAATGTTCTCCTTGGGTCAAGTTCGTCGCTTGCCGATCGCTGCAGGAAACAAGCCCTGCCAAAAGAAGCAGCCCGGGCAGGCGCAACCGTCTGCGTCTAGGCGTCCTCATGGGAAGCGTACTTGCCATCTTGCGGGTCCGGTACCCTTCCCCTCACGCGTATGCTGCTCGGTGACGGGGAGCACGGCGCTAGGCATCGACCAGGACCTTGAACCCGCCCCAGAACATGCGCTTGCCGTCGAAAGGCATCGCCTTCGGATCCATCATCTTTGCCAGGCGCGGGTCTTTTATGGCCTTGGCGTTCACTCGATCGCGCTGCGCGCGCGACTTGTACACGATGTAGGCGAACACCACCGTCTCGCCGGGTTTCAGCTTGACGCTCTGCGGGAACGACGTGTACTTGCCTGGCTTCACGTCGTCGGCCATGCACTCGATATATTCGAGCGCGCCGTGCTCCCGCCAGACCTTGCCCGCCTTCTGCGCCATGCGCCGGTAAGCTACTAGGTTCTTCTTCGGTACCGGCAACACGAATCCATCAACGTAACGCATAAATCCTCCATAGTAGGTTCAGTTCTCTTGCTGAAAGCATATCGAACCAAGATCACCTAACCGCCGGCGATGGCCCCCACGACCATAAAGGGCTCCGCACCCGTCGCGACCGCGTCGGGCAGCGGGGCGTCCGGCAGCTCGTGGGAGAGATCCTGCCCGCAAGCGAAGAACCTCACGAACGCCCGGCGCTTTTGCGTGACCTGATCGCGGATCGTCCCGCGCAGCATCGGATAGCGGGCCTCGAGCGCGTCGAGGACCGAACGCTGCGTGACCTGATCCTCGACGTCGAGCTTTACCTCGCCGTCGACCTGCGCGAGCTTCCTGAGATGCGCCGGGAGCACGACTCGGATCATCATGGCAAGGTCTGGACCTCGACGGACACCACGGCCGGAAGATCCCGGACGATGGGCGCCCAGTTGTTCCCGCTGTTGGCGGATGCGTACACCTGTCCGCCGGTGGTGCCGAAGTACACGCCGCACGGATCGAGCGAGTCGACGGCCATCGCGTCGCGCAACACGTTGACGTAGCAGTCGTTTTGCGGCAGACCTTTCGTGAGCGCCTCCCACTCGTTGCCGCCCGTGCGGCTGCGGTACACGCGCAGCTTTCCATCAGGGGGAAAATGCTCCGCGTCGCTCTTGATCGGCACGACGTAGATGGTGTCCGGCTCGTGCGCGTGCACGTCGATCGGGAAGCCGAAGTCGGTCGGCAAGTTACCGCTGACCTCTTGCCACGACTCGCCGGCGTCGTCGCTGCGCATGACGTCCCAGTGCTTCTGCATGAAGAGCACGCGCGGACGCGACGGGTGCAGCGCGATGCGATGAACGCAATGTCCGACCTCCGCGGTCGGGTCGGGGATGTAGAGCGAATGCAGGCCGCGGTTCACCGGCCGCCACGTCGTGCCGGCGTCGTCGGTGCGGAACGCGCCCGCGGCCGAGATGGCGATGAAGATCCGGTTCGGGTTGCTCCGATCCAGAATAATCGTGTGCAGGCACATCCCGCCGGCGCCCGGCTGCCATTTGGGCCCGGTGCCGTGGCCGCGCAGTCCGGGAAGCTCCTGCCAAGTCTTTCCGCCGTCGGTCGAGCGGAACAAGGCGGCGTCTTCAACCCCGGCATAGACCGTGTCCGGATCGTTGAGCGACGGTTCAAGATGCCAGACGCGCTTGAACTCCCACGGGTGCGGCGTGCCGTCGTACCATTGATGCGTGGTGAGAGGTTTGCCGGTTTCAGGAGACGTGTCGTAAACGAACTTGTTGCTCTCGGCCTTGGGCATGCCGTCCGGGGTGGTGGTCGGTTCGCCGGGGGGTGTTCCGGGTTGATGCCATGTCTTGCCGCCGTCATCCGAGCGTTGAATAATCTGGCCAAACCAGCCGCTCGACTGCGACGCGTACAGCCGGTTCGGGTCGGCGGGCGATCCCTTCATATGGTAAATCTCCCAGCCCGCAAAGTGGGGGCCGCTGATGTCCCACCGTTCGCGCTTTCCGTCCGACTCGAGGACGAAAGCGCCCTTCCGTGTGCCAACCAGAACTCGTACCTTGCTCATAGCTTACTCCTTCCTGAGCTTCGCGGTCTTCGGGTGAAGTCTCTTGGCATCGGTATCTTGATGGCTTTTATCCTTTATCCCCTTTCGATTTACGCTGTAAGCCCCGATCATCGTGAGCGACCTCCGCTCGCCATCACTCTCGAGCTTTCGGCTCACGAGCTCCTGTGCCGCCTTCCAGGCGGGAAAGGCGCCTTCGAGCTTTCTGCGACCGGCTTGGGTCAGCCGCAGGGGACGCTGTCTGACGTCTTCCGACCGAGCGGCGGCGACCCAGCCGTTGCGCTCGAGCAGTGCCGCGCTCCGCGTGAGGGTCGTGCGCTCGAGGCCGAGTACTTCGGCGAGCTCCCTGAGAGGTGTCGGGCCCTTAAGGGCCAGCGCTGCGAGGATGGAGAACTGGGTCGCGCGAAGTCCATGCGGACGCAGCTTCTCCTCGTACAGCCGGGTAATCGTCCGGGCGGTTCGACGCGCCGTGAGACAATGACACTCCCTGCAGACAGAGAGGTCGACGCTGGCGTCCATGGCCGAGGAGTGTATATACACTCAATGAACCTGTCAAGACGACAGTCCCCAGCTGCTCGAGCCAGCCAGCCGACTATTGCGCCGCAAGACCGGTCGGCCGTGGAAGTGCTCTTCGGTAACGCCTTGGAGCGGGGAAAACTCATAGATCCCGGCTCAGGTCGTCCTGCTTTCGGGCGGGAAGAAACCGCGACGAAGAAAGTGTCCGGCCTATTGGCAGGCCCGAAATGTCGACGCTTATCTGGGATGGGTGATGCCCAACTTTTTGATCCGGGATTGGAGGGTTGTGCGTTTTATTCCGAGTCGAGCGGCTGCGCCGGAAGGTCCCCCGACGACCCAATCGGTATCCTTGAGAACTTTTAGGATATGCTCGCGCTCGGCCTCTTCCAGCGTGTTGGTGCTATGGGGTGCGGGCTCTGTTGCCGTCTTCAATTCGGCCAGTGGAACCCGAAGCTCCGGGCCGGGTGAGAGAATCACCGCACGTTCAATGAAATTTTCAAGTTCTCGTACATTGCCGGGCCAGCGGTATTCCGACAACGCCGACATCGCTTTGGCCGGGATCGTATCCACCCGTTTTTTCATGCGGCGGGCATACTGCTGCACGAAGTAACGTACCAGGAGGGGAATATCCTCCCGCCGCTCGCGCAACGGAGGGATGGTGACGGGAAACACGTTGAGCCGGTAATAGAGGTCGCGGCGAAATTGTTTGTCTGCCACCATTTGAGTCAGATCCGAGTTGGTGGCGGCCACCAACCGGACATTCACACGAATCGTTCGGGTGCTGCCTAGACGCTCGAACTCCTGTTCCTGGAGAACCCGCAGCAGTTTGGGCTGGAGCTCGAGCGGGATGTCGCCGACTTCATCGAGAAACAGCGTGCCGCCGTTGGCGAGCTCGAAGCGGCCGATCCGCTGCGCGATGGCGCCGGTGAAAGCTCCCTTCTCGTGACCAAACAGCTCGCTTTCGAGCAATCCGGTAGGGATGGCAGCGCAGTTTACTTTCACGAGTGTCCGGTCACGGCGCCCGCTTAGGTTGTGAATGGCGCGCGCTATCAGTTCCTTGCCGGTGCCGGTTTCGCCCTGGATGAGAATGGTCGAATCGGTCGGTGCCACCGTTTGGACCTGTTGCAAGACGCGTTTGAGAGCGGGGCTTTCACCGATGATCTCTTCAAAATTGTACTCGGTGCGGATCTCGTCTTGAAGGTAGAGTTTTTCTTCGGTGAGCTTGTTCGCCCGGTCCACGACCTGGCCGAAGGCAAGCGCATTTTCCACGGCGATCGCTATCTGGTTGGCGACATGCTGAAGCAATTCGGCATCTTTCTGAGGGAAAGTTTCCTCGGTTAAGCTCGCCACCACCAGTGTCCCGAGAGGCCGGCCGTGAGAAATCAGCGGCAAGCAACACCCTGCCTTGAGCCCCTCGCCGAGGATTCGACGGACAATGTCAGAGCCGAATTGCTCGATGTCGTGGCGCGTCAGGAAAATCGGTTGGCGCGAGGTCAAGGCCAGGCCTGTCGGCGTACCCTCCACGGGCACCCAGAGGCCCTCCTGGAGGAGGCCCCTGCTGGCAGGGAAATCCAGAGCGTGGATCTGCAGCCGCTGGGTCTCAGGGTCGTAGAGGGAAAGGCTGGCATATTCGTGTCTGATCAGGCGGCGCAGAGAAGCGGATACCTCGTTAAGCAGTTCGTGCAAATCGAGCGTCGAGACCACCGCGTTGTTCACCTCCAGTAGGAGGCTTAAGCGGTCGCGCTCTTCCTTTAGTTGCTGCTGGATGGATTGGGCTCGCTCAAAGTTGAGAGCGTTGTCCACTGCCAAGGCCACCTGTTTGGCCACTTGCTGTAGGAATTCCACATCGGGTTGTGAGTAGGCCCCTTCTCGCGAACTGCCGAAAGCCAGGGCGCCCAATCGCCTCAAGGCCGTGGTGGTCGGAACCACACAAAGAGATTTAATCCCACGATCGGTCAACCACCGCGTGACATCAGGAAAGCGTGTATCTTTTTCCATAGCGGAGACCACCCAGGGCTGCTGCGTCTGCCACACCCACCCTCCGGGCGTTTCCATGGGACATTCTCCTGACGGACAGGCGTAATTCGGATCGGGCGTCTCCAAAACGTTTGACACCATGACATTCCGATCGGATTCGTGGAGAATCAGGTTGATAAAGTCGAAGTCAATCACACCATGAAGCCGCGGCGCAAGATCACGGAACAATTCAGTCAGGTCCCGGTGGGAGACAATGGATTCCGAAACCTCAAGGAGAGTCCGGTATTGACGGCTAAGATAGTTCGCCTCACGACCTGAAAATCCCCGGTCATTCATAGCGCCAACAATATACCCCGATTCAGGGCTAATCCAGCTTGAACCTTTCCCTTTAGATCCGTGTCCCCTTTATCTTAAGTAGGGAGGTTGGTCTTGTAAAGTAGCCCCGCCGAGGCCGGCCATTGACACCCGCGCGTTGGCAAGGCTAATTTGTTCGCATGATCATCGGTGTCGGAATCGATCTGATCGAAGTGGAGCGCGTCCGGCGGGTGCTGGAGGGCGCCAAGACCGGTGTCAGATTCCGCGCTCGCGTCCTGGCTCGACATCGAGATCCTGCCTGCCCTCGGCGGCCAGCCCAAAGTCAGTCTCCGCAACAAGACCTCTATCTATGCGCAGGAGCTCGGCATCCACGGCTTTTCCGTCTCCATCACCCACACCAAAGAGTTGGCGATGGCCTATGTCATCGCCCAAAGCGAATAAATTATAGGGGCTCGCGCCTCTTTATGCTTGTTTCTCGGTCCGCCACAGATCTTTTATTAGGAAGTAAGAAGAGGGTGCCCAGGGCCCAGATGCCCAGAAGCAGACCGGCGATGGTCCAGGCCTCCTTGTTGCGGCCGCTTTGGCTCGCGATGATGCCGCACAGGGCCGCGTCCAATATATGGACGAGGGCCGCGGTGCGAAAGAGCATGGAGGAATCCAGATCCGGTTTGATGAAATAGAGTCCGGAGAAATAACCCAGAAAAGTTGCCAACTCCATCATTTGTTATTCGTTACTCGTTGACTCGTTATTCGTGGGTCGATTATACGATTAACGAATACACGAAACGAGCTGTCAGCCCCTTGACGCTCCCTTCTCCGCCCTAATATACTCGACCTCCGCAAAAATAGGAAATTTGCCGATGGCTGTTAAGACTATTCAATGGAACAAGAATCGCGTGGTCATGCTGGACCAGCGGCTTTTGCCCGAAAGAGAGGTCTACCGCAGCTATCGGGACTACACTCAGGTGGCGCAGGCCATCCGCGACATGGTGATTCGGGGAGCGCCGGCCATCGGTGTGGCGGCGGCGATGGGGGTCGCCCTGGGGGCCCTGTGGGTCAAAGGGAAAAATTTTGACCGGGAGATCGAGAGGATCTTTCGCGCCCTTGCCAAGACTCGCCCGACGGCCGTGAACCTTTTTTGGGCGCTGGAGCGCATGCGCAGGGTCTACATCGAGAAGAGGAGCCTGGGGATCGAGGCGGTGAAGCGATTGCTCAAAGAGGAGGCGCTGAGGATCTTTGAGGAAGATATCGCTGCGAACCGCCTTCTGGGAAAATTCGGCGCCAAGCTCCTGGGAAACTCGCGCCGCGTGATGACGCATTGCAACGCCGGAGCTCTGGCCACGGCCGGATACGGAACCGCGCTCGGCGTCATTCGGGCGATGAAGGAGGCGGGAAAGGACGTCGAGGTGCTGGTCAACGAAACCCGCCCTTTTCTTCAAGGCGCGCGGCTGACCGCGTGGGAGTTGAAAAAAGATAGGATTCCCGTGACGCTCCTCACCGACAACATGGCCGGCTATTTCATGCAGCAGGGCAAGGTCGATGCGGTCGTTGTCGGCTGCGATCGGGTGGCGGCGAACGGCGACGTGGCCAACAAGATCGGGACATACGGCATCGCGGTGTTGGCCCGGCGTCACAACCTCCCCTTTTACGTGGCGGGTCCTACCTCTTCCATCGATCTCACCTGCCCCTCCGGAGGAGAGATCCCGATCGAGCAGAGGAACCCTCGCGAGGTGTCCCATATCTTCGGCCGTTCCGTCACTCCGAGAGGCGTGCGCATCGTGAACCCCGCCTTCGATGTTACCTGCAACGATTTGGTGTCGGCCATCATCACCGAAAAAGGCGTGATCACGCCCCCCTTCCAGCACAACATCCGCGCCTATGTCTCCCATTAGCAAGAAGGAAGAGCTCGAGGAATTTTTTCATAAGGCGGCAAAGCCCCGTCGGCAATGGCGCGTGGGGACCGAGTACGAGAAAGTCGGGGTCGAGCGCGGCGGCGCCAGGGCGATTCCCTATTCCGGTCCGCGCGGGGTAGAGACCATCCTCAGGGCGCTGATCGACGAATACAAGTGGGAGCCGCACGAAGAAGACGGCCACGTGATCGCCCTTGCCAGGGGGAACGTGCAAATCACTCTGGAGCCCGGGGGCCAGATCGAGCTTAGCGGCGAGCCGTGCGAGAACATGCACTGCAGCCGGGCGGAGTTCACGCAGCATATCCGTGAGCTGCTCGAGGTGACGGATCGGTTGAACGTGGTCTTTCTGGGATTGGGGATCCAGCCGGTCAGCCGCCTGGAGGAGATCGAGTGGGTGCCGAAAAAACGCTACCGGGTGATGGCCCCCTACATGCAGAAAGTCGGAACGCTGGGCCACCGGATGATGAAGCAGACCGCGACGGTCCAGGCCAACATCGACTTCGGCGATGAAAAGGATGCGATGGCGAAGTTCCGCGCCGCCATGGGACTTTCCCCGCTGATCACCGCTATCTTCGCCAACTCTCCCATCTCCGACGGCAGCCTCAACGGCTATAAGAGCTTCCGCGCGCACATCTGGACGAAAACGGACAAGGACCGTTGCGGTTTATTACCCTTCGCCTTTTTCTCCGACGCCTCTTTCGCCCATTATGTGGAATACGCCCTGGATGCCCCCATGTATTTCATTATGCGGGACGGCAACTACATCGATTTTACCGGCGTCCCTTTCCGCCGCTTCCTCGACCACGGCCACCAAGGGCACCGCGCTATGATGGAAGACTGGGATCTGCACCTGACCACGCTGTTTCCCGAGGTGCGCATCAAGCGTTACATAGAGCTCCGCTCGGCCGACAGCCAGCCCCCGCAATTGATGCCGGCCTTGCCGGCGCTCGTCAAGGGAGCGCTCTACGACGCGGACTGCCTTGAGGCGGCATGGGACTTGGTCAAGGGATGGTCCTGGGACGAGAGAATGGCGCTCTATCACGACTCCCACCGCGA
>JACPDC010000066.1 GCA_016184235.1 Deltaproteobacteria bacterium
ATTGATACTCTCGTTTCGCGTTTGTGTGGCCATGGTTCACCCCCTGCCTAGAGCATATGTACTTTATACGACGTTGTATACACAATGTCAATACATAGCACTGAGGATACACGCTTGCCCGTGGGATAGCTAACTATCACTTCACCTTAGATGAATTTTTCCGCCACCCAGCCGAGCCCGTAGCCGACGCTCGAAGCCGCAATTCCCAAGACCGTCGTCTCCAGTCCGGAGCGCAAGGGTCTCACTTTGGTCAGCTTAGTTTTGGCCGCGCCCGCGAGGAAGAGGAAAACCACCGAGAAGAGAATAGCCATTGCGATGGCGGAGTGAGGATCGCCGAGAAAAAAATAGGGAAGGATCGGAGGCAGGCAACCGACAAAGAAAGAAGCTCCCATCGTCAATGCGACCTGGATCGGATCATCGAGATGCTCGTCTATGAGGCCGAGCTCTTCGCGCTTCATGAAGCGAAGCAGCAGCTCCTTATCGGAAGTCACGCGATTGACGATCATCTCCTGCTCCGGGCGGGTGAAACCCATGTCGCCGTAAATCTCCCGGATCTCCTGGGCCTCCTTCTCGGGCATCTTCTCGATCTCCCATTTTTCCCGCTCTATCTCCGAGTGGAAGAACTCCCGCTGAGACTTCGTCGCCAGATAGGCGCCGATCCCCATGGACACGGCTCCGGCCACGATCTCCGCCATCCCGGCCAATATAATATAGCGAATTTCGGAAATAGAGCTGGTAACGCCTGCGAGAAAACCGATCGTCGTTACCAGGCCGTCGTTCATGCCGAAAATAATCTCCCGGATCGCCCTGCCCTTCGGCGTGTGCCAGTCCTCGTGGTGATGTCCCGGTAGCGGCTCCGCCATAACGAAAAAACTACCACCCCGCTGTAAAAAAAGCTAATAGCTTTCAGC
Organism: Deltaproteobacteria bacterium; assembly: GCA_016184235.1. Lineage (GTDB taxonomy): Bacteria > Desulfobacterota > Binatia > UBA9968 > UBA9968 > UBA9968. The sequence goes on from JACPDC010000066.1 coordinate 912, forward strand.
CGTCAGCGATCAGCCTGAACTCCAAAAAGCTGACCGCTGTACGCTGATTGCTTCTCCGCTACGTTGACTTCGACAAGCAACTCCTCTATTTTGCGCTCCATCCAACCCGGAAAGGACGCGAGAGCTCGATGAATCCCAGGGGACCGCTATGTGAAGGCGAAGCGGTCGTCTTTTTGGACAGGAAGGATAGAGAGTACCTGCGCAGGCTGGAGCGCGGCAGGAACATCTCCATCCGCGGCGGCAAGATCGTCCCGGAGGAACTCATGGGCCAAGAGGAAGGCGTGACCATACGCTCCTCGATGAACGAGCCCTTCCTGGTCTTGAGACCGACGCTCGCCCAGCTCATCCCCAATCTGCCGCGCCAGGCTCAGGTCATTTACCCGAAGGACATCGGCATGATTCTCGTCTGGGCCGATATCTTTCCAGGGGCCAAAGTTGTCGAGGCGGGAGTCGGTCCGGGAGCGCTCACCATCGCCCTGCTGCGCGCGGTCGGCGCGGAGGGACGGCTTATCTCCTACGAAATACGCGAAGACTTTGCCCAGATGGCGCGCGACAACGTCTCGCGCTACTACGGGCCGGCCGCGCACTGGACGCTCAGGGTGGAGGACATCGCCCTCCATCTGGACGAGAGCGACGTGGACCGGATCCTTCTCGATCTCCCCGAGCCATGGCATCTGGCAGAGAAGGTCTACCAGGCGCTGCGGCCGGGCGGGGTCCTGCTGAGCTATCTTCCGACCATGCTTCAGGTAAAGAGCCTGGTGGACGCGTTACGAGACCACGGGGGCTTTGCCTGCATCGAGACCATGGAGAGCCTGATGCGCTTCTGGCACATCAAAGGGCTCAGCGTGAGACCACAGCACCGTATGGTGGCCCATACGGGATTCATCATCGCGGCCCGCCGGACCGCGAAAAGACGCGGAGGATCAAGGATAGAAGATGGAGGATAGCGCGATCCTCCATCTTCAATTCGCCTTTCTCCTTGTAGTCGAGCAGCAAGCTTGTGTAAACTAGGCGCTCGAGGTTGTTCCCAATGGTGCCGTGCATACAGGCAAGCGACGTCACGCTGACCTTCAGGCCGAAAGACAGAGAGGCCGTAACCGCTATTAATGGTTTGACCCTTGAGGTCGCCAGGGGCGAGTTCGTCAGCATCGTAGGACCGTCCGGTTGCGGCAAGAGCACCTTCCTCAACGTTCTGCTCGGCTTGCTGAAGCCGGACAAAGGCGAGATCCAGTTGAACGGCAAACGTATCTCCGGCCCCGGTGAGGAAAGGGCCATGGTGTTCCAGGAGTTCGGCCTGCTTCCCTGGCGCACCGTGCTGGCGAATGTAGAGCTGGGGCTGGAGCTCAAAGGAGTGGCCGCGGACACGCGGCGCAAGCGCGCCAGAGGACTGATCGAGCTGGTAGGATTGACGGCCTTCGAGAACCACTACCCTCACGAGCTATCCGGCGGGATGAAGCAGAGAGTCGGGCTCGCCAGGGCGCTCGTTACCGAGCCGGAGGTGCTGCTGATGGACGAGCCGTTTGCCGCCCTGGACGCGCAGACCAGGGACCTGATGCAGACGGAGCTCCTGCAAATCTGGGACCGGGCGAAAAAAACGGTGATCTTCGTCACGCACAGCATCGAAGAGGCGGCCTATCTGTCGGACCGGGTGGTGATCATGAGCGCGCGTCCGGGAAAGGTCAAGGAAGTCCTCCGGATAGGCCTGCCCAGGCCGAGGGAGTACGAGATGAGGCTATCGCCCGGGTTTAACGAGATCAAGTCCAGAATCTGGAGCACCCTTAAGGAAGAGCTGGTGACCAGGATAGGCGGAGATGGCGCTCAGAGATAGATACTACGAGCACCAGAGGCCGATTCTCGGGACGGTCTCGGTGATCGGCTTTTTCCTTCTATGGGAATGGCTATTGACCTCCGTCGTCACGGTCGATCCCTTTTTTCTCACCCAGCCGTCGAAGGTCGCGGCCGCCGCCAAAGAGCTTTTCCTCGGCGGCGCGATATGGCAGGACCTGGCGGTCAGCAGCAAGGCGTTCCTGTGGGGCTTTAGCGCCGCGGTCATCGTCGGCATCCCCACCGGCGTCTTTATGGGTTGGAGGCGAAGGGCGGAATACACGCTCGATCCTTTTTTCACCGCGCTCTACGCCAGCCCCCTGGTGGCGCTCGCCCCTCTGCTGATCATCATCTTTGGCGTCGGCTTGACCGGCAAGGTCGTCCTGGTCTTCCTCCTGGCGGTATTCCCATTCATCTTCAACGCCTTCGCCGGCGTCAAGTCCACGGATCGTCTTCTGGTCAACGTAGTTAGATCCTTCGGCGGGAAGGAAAAGGATATCTATTGGAAAGTCATTCTCCCGAGCATTCTGCCCTATATGGTCGCGGGGGCGAGAATCGCCATCGGCAGGGGAATCGTCGGGATCATTGTGGGAGAATTCTACGCCGCCTCGGAAGGGATCGGTTTCGCGATCTCGCGCTTCGGCGACACCTACAGACTGCCCGAGATGTTCGCCGCCATCCTGGTGCTGATGATCCTGGCCGTGGTTTTCACCGAGGGCTTGAGAAAACTGGAAAACGTGCTGGCGCCCTGGAAGATCGGGCAGGAGGCGCGATGAGAGCGCTGGCGAACTTCTACAGAGAAAGGGAGCCGGCCATATTAGGCGGAGGCTTTATCCTGTCGCTGATCCTGGCCTGGCAGTCCGTGCCTTCCTTGGTGTCCCTGCCGCAAGGGATATCCCTGTTCTTCACGACCCCGGTAGAGGTCATAAAGGCTTTCCATCAGTTGGTCGTGCAGAATCAAATCCAAAGCCATTTTTACGTGAGCGCCGTGGAATTCATCGTCGGCCTTGCTTTGGCCATCCTGGTCGGCCTGCCCCTTGGATTGGTTATGGGCAGATCGAAGATCCTGGATGCCATGCTCGATCCCTTCGTAACGGCATTCAATGCCACTCCGCGGCTGATCTTCTTGCCGTTGCTCATTCTCTGGTTCGGCATCGGCATATGGTCGAAGATCACGATCGTCTTTGTCGGCGCCGTGTTTCCCCTTCTCATCAATACCTACGAGGGGGTGAAAAACGTCGACAGAGTTCTGGTCAACGTCGTAAGGTCGTTCGGGGCGAACGAATGGCAGACGATGAAGACAGTGGTCCTGCCCAACTCGGTCCCTTACATCGTGGTCGGCTTGCGTTTGGCTATAGGCAGGGCGCTTCTCGGGGTGGTCGTGGGGGAGTTTTTCGCCGCCAGCAGAGGGTTGGGCTATATGATCGCGAACGCCGCCACCAACTACAAGGTCGATGTCGTCTTCGTGGGAGTGACCATCTTCATGGGACTCTCCCTGATTCTTACCTACTTCGTCAAAAAGCTGGAGTCCCGCCTGAGCCGCTGGCGCCCGGAAACGGCGAAGAACTTCTAATTTCGTTATTCGATGCTCGTTATTGGTTACTCGTTGACTCATTAAACGAACACACGATTAACGATCGTTACTTCGACGGCTTTCTCCCCATCTCCTTGAGCACCTCGTTCAGCAGATTGCGCTCTACGAACTGCTCGATGTCGGGCAAAGGCTTGCCGGCCGGCCAGCCCAACTCCGGCGTGGTCCTGGACTGAAACAGCTCCAGCAGCAAGTCGTGCGGGATCTCCGGCCCGTAGGCGTTCGCCACCTGCTTGTATATCCCCTCCGCCAGACCGGTGTCCTTGATTTCAAAATACTTCTGGATCACCTCTATCGTGCCCTGCTTGTTGTTTTTGACGTAATCGTTGGCCTTGACCATCGCCCTGATAAACCTCTTCGTCATGTCGCGCTTCTCTTTGATGAAGTCCCGGTGCGTGATGAATGTCCCTCCCAGCCTCGGGATGTAATCCCCGGTCTTCACCAGGATCTTCATCCCCGCCTTCTCAGCCCTGGCGGCATGGGGAAAGGAAAGGATAGCGGCCTGGATAGACCGGTTGATAAGCGCGGCTACCCTGTCGGTCTCCGCGTTGAAGGTGATCACTTTATAATCCCTTCCCGGCTCCATTTTGAAGAATTTCCCAAGGACAACGACCGCCTCGGTGTAAGCCGCCTGTCCCGGTCTTTCGAGCCCTACGGTCCTTCCCTTCAAATCCTCCACCCGCTTGATGTCCGGGGTGGTGGTGATCGTCCATTGGGAGACCAGGGACTCCCCCACGATAAAAGCCAACGGCGCGCCCTTGAGCATCGCCTCGGAGCCCCCGCCCGGTATCGGCACGAATTCTATCTCTTTGGCTATGCCGGCCCTGACCAAAACTCCGGCGCCCGCCACTATAAACTCGGCCTCCAGACCTTCCCCTTTGAAAAGGCCTTTGTCCACCGCCACGTAGGAAGGCAGATGAAAACCGCTGCCGCCGATGGTCTTTCCGACCCTGATCTTGGTCTGCGCCGAGGCCGGACCGCTTAGCATCAACGCGGCTAGAGCCATGATCGCGACTGTTATCATAGCCTTTGCTCCGGCCGATCTCTCGGCTCGAAAAATAGTGCTCATAGAGGTTCTCCTTTCGTTGCGGCCAAGCTCCGACTTTGCGGGCAATAGAAATTATCTCCAAAAGGCGGCGAAGGCAAGCGAATTCTAACTCGCGCCTTACGCTGCGCCAAGGAACGAGCATAACAAGGCGCGAGCCCCGAGCCGAGTGAGGCGTACTGTTACGTGTACGCCGCAGGGAGCGCGAGGGGCGATAAACGAAGTTAGGCGAAGTTCATGGGCACAGCGTTAATCCCAGAGCCAGAAGCGGATGAGAGTATAGAAGGTCGCGATTCCGTCTTTCCAGGTGATCTTTTTTCCTTCCGCGTAGGTGCGGCCGTGATAGGAGATCGGCACCTCGTAGACGCGGCACTGTTTCTTCGCCACCTTCATGGTGATCTCCGGCTCGAAGCCGAAGCGATCGGACTTGAGATCGATGTTTTTCAGCACCTCGCTCTTGAAGACCTTGTAACCGACCTCCATGTCGGTGAGGTTTAAGTTGGTCAGGACGTTGGAGACGAGCGTCAGAAGCTGATTGCCCAGGTAGTGCCAGAAGAGAAGCACCCGGTGAGGCCCGCCGCCGTAAAATCGCGTGCCGTAGACCACATCCGCCTGCCCGGAGAGAATCGGCTCGAGCAGCCTCATGTAATCCCGCGGGTCATACTCCAGATCGGCGTCCTGGATGACGACGACGTCGCCCGTGACATGAGACAGGGCCGATCTGACAGCCGCCCCCTTTCCCTGATTTTTGGGCTGGAATAAAACCTTGAGATCGTTGAGCGGATCGGGCGCCGGCTTGGCCTCGCCGGCGAGGCGCATCAGGAGCTCGCGGGTTCCGTCGGTGGAGCCGTCTTCCACCACGATGATCTCCTTCGGAAGGCGCACCCCTCGCACCCGGCGGATCGCCTCCTCTAAAGTATTCACTTCGTTGTAGACGGGGATGAGGACGGAAAGCTTCACTGTTCGAATTCGCGTTTCTTGAGCTCGCGGATGAAGGCGGACAGGTTGGCATCGCTGTTCACTGCCTCGTTCACCTTGTTCTGAAACTCGGCGGCGGACCGCTCCAGGGGACCGGTGTCCACCCGGAGGCCCAGCCACTGGGAAAGCCGAAGGATCAGGGCCAGGGCCCCTCTCGGGTTAGGCGAGGCGGACAGGTAATGGGGCAGCGCCGCCCACAGGCTCATGTGGGTGATGCCGCTCCTGCGAAAGGCGTCCCCCAGAACGCCCACCATCCCTGTAGGCCCCTGATAGCGCGACGGCAAGAGGTCCAGCTCTTTCATCAGCTTCTCGTCCGTGGCAAAGCCCGTCAGCGGGACCGGCCGTGTGTAGAGGACTTCGTCCAGGTAGGCCCCCAGGGTAACCACCACTTCTGTATTGCACTCCCGCACCACGCGCAGCATCGCTTCGCTGAATGCCTTCCAGCGCAAATGGGGCTCCGCGCCGACACCGAAGATAAAGTCGTGCTCCGCTCCGAGCCCGGCGCCGTAGTAAAAATCATAGGAAGGCCAGTGGATCTGGCGCTGCGTCCCTTCGGTGAGGCGAACCTGAGGCCGCTGAACGGAAAAATCGTAGAACTCCTCCGGGTCGATGCTCGCGAACTTGGTCGCGAGCAGCTGTTCGGTCAGGTAGCGGACGGCGGTGGTCGCCGACGTCCCGGCGTCGCTCCAGCCGGCGAAGGCGAGCACCAGCACCGGACGCTTGAGCTCCGGCCGGCTCTCAAAGCTGATAGGATCGACAGTCATGTGGCTGGCAGGTAATTTAGCACAATTCCGGCCTCCCCCTCCAGTGCGGCTATCATAACCAACGGCCCGGGGGGATCTCGAAGGCTTCGTCGTGAGCTCAGCCGAACGGGCCGATGGGCCTTTTTCAACAGGCTCCTAGGAGTTCAAATTCGAGTTTGCTATATTACCAGCGCTCCCAAGAACAGGTAAAGGGCCCCGACATGATTCCGGACTTGATGGCGCAGCTCCCTTTTCATAAGAACGAGCTCTTGTTCGGCCACGACTCCACGCCCGCCCTGATCGCTTTCGAAATCGAGGGCCTGGACAGGGTCAGGATTTCCTTCCAGCCTTTTCTCCTGCTGGAAGACGATGGCTGGCTCAAGGAATGGAGGGGAGAGGCGGATCTGCAAGTTCTGGGAGGAGGCGGGGCCTTCCGTCACGTGGCCCTCTTTCCGGATCTAAAGCAGCTGGAGGAGGCCAAGACTTACCTGCAAAAGAAGAGCGGCAAGACTCCATCGGCTCCGGATGCCCCCTATCTCTACCTCAATGACGCCGTGCACCAATACCTCCTGCTCTCGGGACAAACCCACTTCTTGGGGCTCGCCTTCGGCGACTTGAAGCGGCTGCAGATCGACATCGAAACCTATTGCCAGTCGGGCTTCGAATTCCCCAACCCGGCGCGGGCCTCGGACCGGATCACCGCGATCGCGCTGGCCGACTCCACGGGATGGGAGAGATTGATATCCGGAAAGGAATGGGATGAAGCGGAGATGCTGCGTGAGATGCTGCGCGAGATCCGCAGCCGGGATCCGGACGTCATAGAAGGGCACAACCTCTTCCGCTTCGACCTGGAATACATCGAGGCGCGGGCCAAGCGATGCGGCGTGGCGCTGGAGCTGGGGAGAGACGGGAGTCTTCTCAGGGGCCATCCCTCGCGCATGCAGATCGCGGAGCGGACCATCACTTACCGCAAGTACGAGATCTTCGGCCGCCACATCATCGACACCTGGATTCTGGCGCAGCACTACGATGTCGCCGCGCGGGAGCTGGAAGGATACGGGCTCAAAGAGATCGCGCGCCATTTCGGCATCGCCGGCCCCGAGCGCACCTACATCCCGGGAGACAAGACCAGCTGGTATTTCGACCACGAGCCTGACACGCTGTTCCGCTACGCCCTCGACGACGTCCGGGAGACCCGTGGCCTGTCGGAGCTGCTCTCGCCCAGCTATTTTGTCGAGGCCCAGATCTTCCCCTACAGCTACCAGAACGTCGCGCTCAGGGGGAACGCCACCAAGATCGACGCCCTGTTCCTGCGCGAGCACCTCTTCCGGCGCCACTCGATTCCCAGGCCGGACGAGGGAAGAGAGGTCGCGGGGGGCTACACGGAGGTGGAGTACCAGGGAGTGGCCCATCGCGTGCTGCACTGCGACGTCGCCTCCCTGTACCCCTCCATCATGCTGGTTTACGGCCTTTTTCCGAAGCGGGACGAGCTCGGCGTATTTTCCGGCCTGCTGCGCGATTTGCGTGATTTCAGGATCAAGGCCAAAGATCTCGCCCGCAGGGCCGAGGCCAGAGAGGCCGGGATCTACTTTTCGGCCCTGCAGTCGACCTTCAAAATCCTGATCAACTCCTTTTACGGCTATCTGGGCTTCGCCATGGGCCATTTCAATGACTTCGACGCGGCAAACCAGGTGACGGCGAAGGGACGCGATCTCATCCGCTCCGCGGTCGCCTGGCTGAAGGAGAGAGGGGCGAAGATCATCGAAGTGGACACGGACGGGATCTATTTCGTTCCGCCCGAGGGGGTAAAGACCGAGAGCGACGAGGAAAAGTTGATCCAGGCCCTGGCGAATCTCCTGCCGGCCGGGATCGAGCTGGAGCTCGACGGCCGCTACCCGGCGATGTTCAGCTACAAGATGAAGAACTACGCGCTCCTGGACCACAAGGGCAGGCTCCTGATCAAGGGGTCGGGCCTGCGCTCCCGGGGCCTGGAGCTGTTCCAGCGCCGGTGGCTGGAGGAGATGATGATGATGCTCTTGAACGACGAAAAGGAAAAAGTCCCGGCTCTCTACCAGCGGTATCTGGAGGATCTCGAGCACCACCGCATGGATATATCTCTGCTGATGAAAACCGAGACCCTGCAAGATTCGCTCGAGACTTATCAGATGAAAATAAACGCAAAAAAGCGCAACCCTGCGGCGCCTTATGAGCTGGCGCTCAAGTCGGAGCGGCCCTATCAGCCCGGCGATCAGATCTCCTATTACGTCACCGGGAAGGGGGCGAAGGTAAAGATCAACGAGAACTGCAAGCTGGCCGCGCATTGGGATGCGAAGAATCCGGACGAAAACGTGGAGCACTACAAGGCGAAGCTGAAAGAGCTGTACGAGAAGTTTAAGCCGTTTATCGAATCCTAGAGCGGTCGATTCGTTTGATTCGTTCGAGTGGTTCAAACGGTTGAAAGGGTACTGCAACGACTTAAACGACTTAAACGACTTGAACGACTTGAACCATTCGAACTACGGAGGGGTTATGGCTGAGAGGGTGGCTTTAATTACCGGCGGGGCAAAGGGTATCGGACGGGCGGTGGCATTGGATCTTACCGGGCCGGATAAGAGCGCTGCCGAGGGAGCAAGTGTCGTCGAGGCGGCTGAGAAAAAAGGCGCGAAGGCGATGGCGCTCCAATGCGACGTCTCCGAGCCGGGTGAGGCCCGCGAGCTGGTCAAGCGCGTAGAAAAGGATTGGGGGAAGATCGACGCCTTGATTCATTGCGCCGGCCCTTATCATCGGGTCGGGCTTCTCGAGGAGAGCGTCGAGGGATGGCACTCCATGTTCGACAACAACCTCCATCCCCTCTTTTATCTCAGCCAGGCGGTCGCGCCCGGCATGATCGAGCGCAAGTGGGGACGGATCCTCTGCTTCAGTATGGCCAACGCCGATCAACTCATCGCCCAGCCGCAGCTGACCGCGCACTACATCGCCAAGGTGGGCGTCCTGGTGCTCGCCCGCTCTCTGGCGCGGGTGCTGGCGCCCTACGGCATCACGGTCAATGCCATATCGCCGGGGTTCATCGACTCCGGCAGCGCGCCTAAAGAAGAGCTGGCCGCGATGGCGAAGAGGATACCGGCGGGATACGTGGGCGAGCTTAAGGACGCCGTCGGCGCGGTCCGCTTCCTGCTATCCGAGCAGGCGCGCTACGTCAACGGCGCCAACATCCATTTAAGCGGGGCGTGGGGGATATGAAAAACAGCCAAAGGCAACAGACAAGCCCTTCGGGATCTCAAATGGCAAATTGCAGATTTCAAATTGGGAGTAGCTTTGAATTGTGAAAACTAAAGGACGCCGATCCTGGAGAGGTGGCGGACGCGAGCAAGCGAGCGGGCATGCTCGAAGAGGGGCCGGTCAGCGGTGATAAACGGGCAGTCAAGCTCTACAGCGAGCGCCAGGAAAGAGGCATCGTAGAAGGTGAGACTGAGCTCCTTGCCGAGGCGGGCGGCCCGCTTGAGCAGCGGTGTGGCGGGCGGGGCGACGGTAAATGGCAGGGCCTCAAGACTGGAAAGGGCCTCGTTCAAGCCGGCGGCGTCAAGGTCGGTCTTTAAAAGCAAGATGTTGCCGACCTCGTACAGAAGCAAAGCAGGCACGTGGGCCTCCAGGGGCCGGCGTTCTATATCGGTGAGCAGGCGGCGGGCTTCGTTAACGAGATCTTCGTCTTTGGTCTTGATCCACTTGATCAGCACCGAGGTGTCAACGACGATCTTCGCGGCCATATCTCGTATCTCGAAAATAGCGAATGATGTCGGTCGAGTCCCACTGGCCGATCCAATGCCGCTCAAGTTCCCGCAGTGGAGCGAGCGCCTGCTTCCAGGATCGCGTGCGCGAATTCTTGCCGCCGAAAACGGCTCGCAGGGCCTCGCGGATCAATTCGCTGCGAGATCGACCCTGGGCCCGGGCAGTACGATCCACCTTTTTGAGGAATTTATCGGGGAGAGAAATCATCACTTTGGCCACTAGAATTTGACCTCCGAGAAAAGCATAGCAGCACGACTCTCAAAAGGCAATACTTTTTATATACTGGTATGATTCCGATTTTTCTCTCCAGCACTATCGTTTTCGATGCGAAAGCGCCTCATAGGGCTTACTGCGTCAGCTCTTTCAGTGTCGAAGCGAAGATCTCGACGGCGGTGGCGGCTTCCGCCTTAGTGACGATCAAGGGCGGGCAGAAGCGGATCGTGCTCTCGCCGCAGCCCAGGAGGAGCAACCCTTTTTCAAACGCCTTGCGCATGACCCGGTCGCGAAGCTGCGAGTCGGGAGTACGAGCACTATCGGTCTTTGCAAGCTCGACGCCGATCATCAGCCCCAGGCCGCGCACATCGCTCATCACGGGGTGCTTCCCTCTCAGCTCAACAAGCCTCTCCTTTAAATAGGCCCCGACCTCAGCGGCGTTGCGGACCAGTCCGTTTTCGAGAAGCTCTATGGTCGCCAAGGCAGCAGCGCAGGCCACGGGGTTGCCGCCGAAAGTAGAGCCGTGCGTGCCGGGTGTCCAGCTGCTGATGTCGCTGCGCGCGATCATAGCGCCGAGGGGCAGCCCGCTGGCGATCCCTTTGGCGACGCAGAGGATATCCGGCTCCACGCCCCAGTGCTCGCAGGCGAACATTTTCCCGGTGCGGCCGAAGCCCGTCTGAATCTCATCGGCCACCAGCAAGATGCCGTGACGGTCGCAGATCTCCTTTAACTTACCGAGGAAGTCAGAGGGCGGGACGACATAGCCGCCCTCGCCCTGAATGGGCTCGACGACGATGGCGGCGACCTCATCCGGTCGCATCTCGTGCCGAAACAGCTTGTCTTCTAAAGCATGAATGCCCTCGATGCCGTAAGAAACATGGTGAACGTCCGGGAGGAGCGGGCCGAAATGGGCCCGGTGCGAAGAGCGGCTGGCCGTGAGTGAAAGCGAGCCCAGCGTTCTGCCGTGGAACGCGCCCAGGAAGGCTATTAGATGTGTCCTTCTGGTCGAATAGCGGGCCAATTTGATGGCTGCCTCGACGGTTTCCGTACCGGAGTTCGTCAAAAAAACCTTCTTGGGAGAGCTGCCCGGAGCGAGCCGGCAGAGCTTTTCCGCAAGCTCGGCCATGGGCTCATAATAAAAATCGCTGCCGCAGAAGTGCAGAAACTTGCGCGCCTGCTCCTCGATGGCCCGGACCACCTGGGGATGGGAATGGCCGGTGGCGGTCACTGCGATCCCGGCGGTGAAATCCAGAAAGAGATTGCCGTCGACATCCTCGATCACCGCCCCCCGCCCCTCTTTCACCACCAGCGGATAGACCCTGCCATAAGCCGGAGCGCTATATTTCTGGTCGCGCTCGACGATCTCCCTCGCCTTCGGGCCGGGCGGTGTAACTTTAATGTGGGGAACCTTCATTCGATGTTGTCTATCTGCGCCTTCTGTAATTTTCCCGAGTAGTCAATGTAAATCGACTTCCATTCGCTGAAGATGTCGTAGACCGTGGTTCCCGCCTCGCGGTGGCCGTTGCCCGTCTCTTTCACTCCGCCGAAAGGCAGGTGGACCTCGGCGCCGATGGTCGCGCCGTTCACGTAGGTGATCCCCGCCTCGATATCCCTCAAGGCGCGGAACGCCCTGTTCACGTCGCGCGTGTAAATGGAGCTGGAAAGCCCGTAGCGCGTATTGTTCAGCACTTCAACGGCCTCTTCAAAGCTCTTCACCTCGATGATCGAGAGAAACGGACCGAAGATCTCCTCTTGCGCGATCCGCATGGCGGGCGCCACTTGATCGAACACCGTGGGCCGGTAGAAACAGCCGTTGATCCATTTTCCCTCCTCATAAATAGAGCCGCCGGTGAGAAGCCTGGCCCCCTCCTGCTTGCCGATCTGCGTGTAACCGTGCACCTTCTCGCGCGCCGCCTCGTTGATCAGCGGGCCCATCTCTACGCTCTCGTCCAGCCCGTCGCCGATCCTGATCTTCTCCGCCCGGGCCACCACCATCTCCGTGAATTCTTTTCTTATCCCGCGGTGGAGAATGAGCCGGCTGGTCGCGGTGCAGCGCTGCCCGGTGGTGCCGAAGGCCCCCCACACCGCCCCTTCCAGGGCAAGTTTCAAGTCCGCGTCATCCATGACGATCTGCGCGTTCTTCCCGCCCATCTCCAGAGAGACCCGCTTGAGATTCTGTCCGCACAAGGCGGCGATCTCGCGCCCGACCGCCGTGGAGCCGGTAAAAGAGAGCAGCCGGACATCCGGATGGCGCACCAGGGCCGCGCCGGCCTGCTCTCCGGCGCCGTGAACCAGATTGGCCACCCCGGGAGGCAGCCCGGCCTCCTCGAGGATTTCAAACAGCAGCGCGGCCGTGTGCGGGGTATCCTCGGCCGGCTTCAGGACGACGGTGTCGCCGCACAGCAAAGCGGGAAAAAGCTTCCATGTGGGGATGGCCATAGGAAAGTTCCAGGGAGTGATCAGGCCGCAGACGCCGATGGG
>JACPDC010000410.1 GCA_016184235.1 Deltaproteobacteria bacterium
TGCCTGCTAAAATCTTACCTGACGGATTCTGTCCGCAACCTCCTTCAATCGTTCTTTGTCGACGCAAACGGTAAATCGGACGTAGCCTTCTCCCGCCTCACCGAAGCCGTTCCCCGGCGTGGTGACGACCCCGACCTCGTCGAGCAGCCTGGTCGTGCACTGAGCCGAGGTGAGCCCCTTGGGCACCGAGACCCAGACATAGAATGTCGCCCGGGGCCTTTCGCAGTCGAAGCCGGCTCCGTGCAGTCCGGAGACCAGGATGTCGCGCCTTTCCTGGTAGATTTTTCTCGACGGCTCGATGATCCGGTCGCCGAGCCGCAGGGCCTCGATCGCCGCTTCCTGGACCGCCTGGAAAATACCGGAGTCCACGTTGGACTTGACCTGCGCCAGGCCGGCCACCAGATCCGGATTGCCCACCGCCATTCCGATACGCCAGCCGGTCATGTTGAATGTCTTGGAGAGCGAGTGGAATTCGATTCCGACCTCCCTCGCGCCGTCGACCTCGAGAAAGCTCATCGGGCGGTAGCCGTCGAAGCCCATTTCCGTGTAGGCCGCGTCGTGGCAGACTATGATGTTATGGCGGCGGGCGAACTCGACGACCCCGGCAAAAAAATTCTTTTCCGCCACAGCGGCCGTCGGGTTATTGGGGTAGTTGATCCAGAGCATCTTCGCCTGCCGCGCCACCTCGGCGGGGATCGCGTCCAGATCGGGGAGAAAGCGATTCGCCTTCGTCAGGGGAAGGAAATAGTTTTTCCCGCCGCAGAACGAGGTGCCGATGTGATAGACCGGGTAGCAGGGGCTGGCCACCAACACGATATCCCCGGGATCGACGAACCCCAGCGCCATGTTGGCGATCCCCTCTTTTGAGCCGATCAGGGAAACCACCTCCGTGACCGGGTCCAGCTTGACGCCGAAGCGGCGCCAGTACCAGTCCGCCACCGCCTGGCGAAACTCGAGAAGGCCGGCGCTGCTCGGATAACGGTGATTCACCGGCCTGGAGGCGGCCTCCATGAGCTTTTCGACGATTTTCGCCGGTGTGGGGATGTCCGGATCTCCGACGCCCAGGTCGATGAGATCGACCCCGCGGGCGAGCGCCGCCCTTTTCCTGCGGTCGATTTCGGCAAAGAGGTAGGGAGGCAACTCATCGATTCTTTGAGCTTTCTTGATAGCAAACGGCAATTTTTCAACCTCTCCCAACGGAAAATCGCACCCTTTTACATGTTTTTTTCTTTTTTGACAACTGTTTTTCTTGGTTTTTCTAGGTTTTATCCTTAAGTTATCTCAATCACACAACACTGTACCGGGAGACATTTTTCTTGACATCATACTGCCGGCGCTATAGAAGCGCATCATTCCATGGGTGTTGAGGCTTGATTCCGCTTCATGACGATAATCCCACGGTCCTGTGGCCGCTCGTCACTATCGCGCTGATCCTCGCCAACGCGGCGGTTTTCTTCTACGAGCTTTCCCTCGATCCCAGGCTGCTCGAGAGCCTGATCTACCAGATGGGTATGGTGCCGGCCGCCGTCACCGGGGCGTCTATCCCGGGCACGGGCGGCTATTTCACGCTCGTCACCTCCATGTTCTTGCACGGCGGCTGGATGCACGTGATAGGCAACATGCTTTACCTCTGGATCTTCGGCAACAACATCGAAGACAGCATGGGGCACCTGCGCTTCATTTTTTTCTATCTGATTACCGGTTTAGCGGCCGCCGCCGCCCATCTCGCCTTCAATGCCGCATCGACGGTTCCCACCATCGGCGCCTCGGGCGCCGTTTCCGGGGTGCTCGGCGCTTACCTGGTGCTTTTTCCCCACGCCAGGGTGCAGACCCTGGTACATCGGCGGATTCGCTGCGGGCCTGGCGTTGATACCTCTGTTTCGCAAGTACCGGCGCAGGAGCCATTTCCGATACTCCTAAAGTAGGAGATAGCGCTTGCAACGCGCTAACGTTATCTGGTATGGGGAGGCGGCTAATGAGGTTAAGGCAAGTTCCCGGTAGAAAGGGAAAACAGGCTTTGCTCAATCGTGGGTTCAACGTCCTTATTTTGGAAGGAGGAATGGTTATGAGTAGAACGATTCTCTATCGAGCGCTGTTAGCGCTCGCTGTTTTTGCCGTGTTATCGCCGGGCGGCGTCTCCCAGGCGTGGGAGCCGACCAAGCCCGTCGAGTTTGTCATTCCCGCAGGAACCGGCGGCGGCGCCGACCAGATGGCGCGGCTGATCGCCGGCCTCAACGACAAGCACAAGCTCTCGCCCCGGCCGCTGATTGTGGTCAACAAGTCCGGCGGGGCCGGCGCCGAGGGCTTCCTGCATGTGAAGGAGAAGAAGGGCGACGCGCACACGATCATCATCACGCTGTCGAACCTCTTCACCACCCCTCTGGCCACAGGGACACCCTTCAGCTGGCGCGACTTCACCCCTGTCTCCCGGATGGCGCTCGACCGCTTCATTCTCTGGGTCAATGCCGAGACGCCGTACAAGAGCGCCAAGGAGTACATCGACGCGGTGAAGAAGAGCCCGGGGATGAAGATGGGGGGGACCGGGTCCAAACAGGAGGACCAGATCATCACGGTTCAGGTCGAACAGGCGCTCGGGTTGAAGTTCACCTACGTGCCGTTCAAGGGCGGCGGTGAGGTCTGTGTCAACCTCGTCGGCAAGCACGTCGATTCCACGGTGAACAACCCCATCGAGTGTGTCAGCCACTGGAAGGCGGGCCGGGTGCGGCCGCTCGCCGTGTTTGATCCCGAGCGCATCCCCGACCCGGATTGGAAGGCGATCCCGACGGTGAAAGAGGCGCTCGGCCTCGACATCCAGTACAACATGCTGCGCGGGATCTTCGGGCCGCCTGGCATGCCCAAGGAGGCAGTGGACTGGTACATCGGATTCCTCAAGAAGGTCTTCGATACCAAGGATTTCCAGGACTACCTGCATAAGGGCGCCCTCAAGGGCGCCTTCACGACCGGCGCTGAGTACGTCAAGTGGGTTGAGGGCGCCGATAAGCTCCACAAAGAGTTGATGGAGAAGGGCGGCCTGATCAAGAAGTAGCATGCGTGCCGCCGATCTCGTCACCGCCGCGCTGCTGATGCTGCTGGGGGGCGTCGTGCTCTACGACGCCGCCCGGCTCGGCATCGGCTGGGGAATCGGAGGGCCGGGGAGCGGCTTTTTCCCATTTTGGCTCGCCGTCCTCCTGGTTACGATCGGCGCCGTGGTATGCCTGCAAGCGCTGCTGTGGGGCTCGAGACACCCCTTTGTCACGCGGGAGCGTTTCACGCCGGTCCTCAAGGTCGTGGTGCCTTTGGCCGGCTTGGTCGTGGCCCTCTCCATCGCGGTCCCGGTCATCACGTTCCTCATCTTCGAGACCTGGTTCCTGGTGCCCATGCCGAAGGGGCCGGTCGAGGCCTGGCTCGGGTACTGACAGGTGGGCATCGATAATCTCCTGCTCGGCTTCCAGGTCGCCCTCACCCCGTTCAACCTCTTCATCGCGGTAGTCGGCATCCTCCTCGGCACCATCATCGGCGTGCTGCCCGGCCTCGGCGGCGCCAACGGCGTGGCCATTCTTCTGCCGCTTACCTTCACCATGCCGCCGACCTCGGCCATCATCCTGCTGACCTGCATTTACTGGGGGGCGCTCTTCGGCGGGGCCATCACCTCGGTGCTCTTCAACATCCCCGGCGAGCCGTGGTCCGTGGCAACGACTTTCGACGGCTACCCCATGGCGAAGCAGGGGCAGAGCGGGCAGGCCCTTACGGCCGCCTTTACCTCCTCTTTCGTGGGCGCCTTTTTCTCGATCGTGCTGATTACCTTTTTCGCGCCGCTCCTGGCCGAGGTTGCGCTCAAGTTCGGGCCGCCGGAGTTCTTCGCCATCCAGTTCCTGACCTTCTCGAGCTTCGTGGGATTGGGCGGCGGCAACCCGCTCAAGTCGCTGATCTCGATCCTCCTCGGCTTTATCCTTTCCACCGTGGGGCTGGATATCGTGACCGGCCAGCTCCGGCTGACCTTCGGTTTCACCGACCTGATGAAGGGCTTCGATTTTATCGTCGCCGTTATCGGTCTCTTCGGCATCGGCGAGATACTGCTGAGCGTCGAGGAGGGGCTCCAGTTTCAAGGGGCGAAGACCGGCATGAACCTGCGGGTGGTGCTCGATACCTGGAAGATCCTGCCGCGGTACTACCGGACATTCGTGCGCGGCGCGTTCATCGGCTTCTGGATGGGCTTCAAGCCCGGCGGCGCCACTCCCGCCTCGTTTATGAGTTATGCTTTTGCCAAGCGCTTCTCTAAGAACCCGGAGCGTTTCGGCAAGGGCGAGATCGAAGGCATCGTGGCGCCCGAGACCGCGGCGCACGCGGCAGGCGTCGCCGCGATACTGCCGATGATCACGCTGGGGATTCCGGGCTCGCCGACGGCGGCCGTGATGCTGGGGGGGCTCATCATCTGGGGCCTTCAGCCGGGCCCCATGCTCTTTGTCGACAATCCGGACTTCGTCTGGGGCCTGATCGCCAGCATGTACACG
>JACPDC010000067.1 GCA_016184235.1 Deltaproteobacteria bacterium
GGCCGCCATCTCCCGGTGGCGCGGCTCAACCTGGTATGAAATGAAAACTTCTCGTCGTGAGCTGATGCGCCTCTACCACCGCCTCCATCGTCACTATGGTGATCTTAGCTGGTGGCCGGGGGATACTCCCCTGGAGGTCTCCGTAGGCGCAATCCTCACGCAAAATACCGCCTGGACCAATGTAGAAAAAGCCATTAAGCGCCTGAAAGAAGCGCGCTCTTTGAGCGTCGCCGCGCTGGGGCGCATGACTCACCGGCGCCTCGCCCTCCTTATCAAGTCGGCAGGTTACTTCAACGTGAAGGCGCGGCGCCTGAAGAATTTCATCTCTTTTCTGCAGGGCCGCCACGGCGGCAGCCTAAATAAAATGTTCCGGCAGCCCACCTCTCGGCTGCGCCAAGAGCTTCTCGCCGTCAACGGCGTGGGTCCCGAGACCGCGGACTCCATCCTGCTCTACGCCGGGGAAAAGCCGGTCTTCGTCATCGACGCCTATACGAAAAGGGTGCTCTCGCGCCACGGCGTCCTACCTTACGAAAAGGGCTACGACGACTTTCAACAGCTCTTCATGAAACATCTTCCCCGCAGCGCGTCCTTTTACAACCAGTACCACGCCATGTTCGTGAATATCGGCAAGGACTTCTGCCGCAAGCGGCCGCTCTGCGCCTCCTGCCCCTTAAACGGCTGGCGCAACGTCCCGCCGGTAAAGTCCTGAGCTTATTTTTTTCTTGTCATCTCTGCTCCGAGCGGTCTATATTTCTCTCAACCACCACCACCATGCGCCTTATCGCCGACCTGCACATTCACTCCCGCTACAGCCGCGCCTGCAGTCAGGAAATGGAGGTCACAACCCTGGCCAAATGGGCGCGGATCAAAGGGGTGAACCTGCTCGGCACCGGCGACTTCACCCATCCGCTCTACTTCGCCGAGCTTAAAAACAAGCTCGAAGGCGGCGACGGCGGCCTCTTGCGCCTCAAGGGGGAGCGCGAAGGGCCATACTTCATTCCCACGGTGGAGGTTAACAACATCTACCACCAGGGAGGGCGGCTGCGGAAAATACATACTCTCATCGTCGCCCCGGGCCTGGAGGCCGCGGCGCGGATCAACCGGAAGCTAAGCTCGCGCGGCAAGCTCAGCGCCGACGGCAGGCCTACCTTCACCTTTTCGGCCAAGGAGCTGGTCAAGCTGGTCCTGGACATCGCTCCCGAGGCCATGCTCATCCCGGCGCATGCCTGGACCCCGTGGTTTTCTCTCTACGGCTCCAATTCGGGTTTCGACTCTCTCGAAGAGTGCTTCGAGGAGGAGAGCGCCAACATCCACGCCATCGAGACCGGTCTCTCTTCGGATCCGGCGATGAACTGGCGTCTCTCGACCCTCGACCGCATCACCTTGATTTCCAACTCCGACGCCCACTCGCCGCGCAAGATCGCGCGCGAAGCGAACGTGCTCGACTGCCCGGCTACGTACCGGGACGTCGTGGAGACCCTCAAGGGCGGGGAGCCGTCGAGATTTCTCTTTACCATCGAGTTTTTCCCTGAAGAAGGGAAATACCACTACGACGGCCACCGCAACTGTAAGGTGGTATGGAGCCCCCAGGAGACCAAACGGCACCAGGCCATATGCCCGGCCTGCGGCAAGAGGCTTAAGAAAGCCGCGCCGCAAAAGATCTGGCAGAGAATCCTCCAAGTCCGCCGCGAGGAGGTCGAGGTCGCGCCCGGCTATGACGGGGTCTACGGGAAAATCTCCCTGTCTTCTTCCAAGGCAGAGCCCCAACCTCAAGCCCTGGCCGGCCAATTAGATCTTCTCTAGTCCCGCGCGATCAACCCCGCTTTACCGATTGCCATTTTTCCGTTAAATTGAACGGCGCATGACAGCCATGGATCTCAAGCCTATCACCCTGACAACGGACTTCGGCCACACGGACCCGTTTGTGGGGATCATGAAGGGAGTGATCTTCGGCATCAATCCCCATGCCAATGTCATTGACTTGAGCCACGGCATTCCGGCTCAAGACCTCCTGGCCGGCGCGCTGGTGCTGCGCTACGCGGCGCCCGCCTTTCCCTCCGGAACGATCCACATCGCGGTGGTGGACCCGGGCGTCGGGAGCGAACGCCGTCCGCTGCTGATCGAGTCCGAAGGCGCCTTTTTCATCGGCCCGGACAATGGCGTCCTGAGTCTCGCGCTCGAGGGAAAAACGGTGAGCCGGATCACCCATCTCGCGAACGAGAGCTACCATCTCAAGCCGATCAGCGCGACTTTCCACGGCAGAGACATCTTCGCCCCGGTCGCCGCCTATCTCTCCTTGGGCATCGCCCCTGGGGATTTCGGCGACTCTGTGAATGATTTCACGCGCCTCGCCTGGCCGAAGGTGACCGAAGCCGCAGGCGCTCTGGCCGGAAAGGTCATCTACATCGACGGTTTTGGCAACCTGATCACCAACATCCGGGAGCGCGATCTCAGTCCGTTCGATCCCCAGGGGCTCGCGATCTCCGTGGCTGGCGTGACCGTCCGGGGGATCGCTTCCCACTACCGCAGCGGCGGGGAGAGGGTTTGCACCGCGATCATCAACAGCTGGGGCCTGTTGGAGATCTTCTCGTTCAAGGGCAATGCCCAGCTTCTCTGCGGGGCCCAGATCGGGGACGCTGTCTCCGTGCGCCAGACCGGAACCGGAGAACAGGCGCCATGAACGGCGATCTGAGACCGCAAGGAAGGCCGTGGCTGCAGATCTCTCTCTTCCTCTGCACGCTGGTCACTACGACGCTCGCCGGGGCGATGCAGAACGGAGTCGACCCCCTTTCGCGCCCGGGTGAGATCTATCTGGGGCTGCCGTTTGCAGTCACCCTGATGACGATCCTGTTGGTGCACGAAATGGGCCACTACCTCACCTCCCGCTACCATGGGGTCAAAGCCACGCTCCCCTACTTCATCCCGGCGCCGTCGTTCATCGGGACCTTCGGGGCGTTCATCAAAATGAACTCGCCCCCGCCGGATCGGCGCTCCCTCTTTGACGTGGCCGCCGCCGGGCCCCTGGCCGGACTCGTGCTCGCCATCCCCGCGGTCGTCGTCGGCCTCAGGCTCTCCACCGTCTCCCCGGCGGACACCGGTGCGGGCGGGCTTACTCTGGGCTCCTCCCTGCTGCTCAGTTTTCTCAGCCAGGCCACTCTAGGCATTTTGCCTGATGAGGCGAACATCGTCATGCACCCGATCGGTTTCGCGGGCTGGATCGGTCTCTTGGTGACCGCCATGAACCTGCTTCCCGTCGGCCAGCTCGACGGCGGCCATGTCGTCTACGCGCTCTTTGGTGAAAGGTATCTCTGGGTTTCCCGCGCCGCGTTAGTCGGGATCCTGTCGCTCGGACTGCTGCGCTGGTGGGATGGCTGGCTGGTCTGGGGCCTTCTCCTGCTGTTTCTGGGACTGCGCCACCCGCCACCGGCCGATCCCTACACGCCGCTCGATCCCAGAAGAAAGTTTATGGGCTGGGTTATGCTGGCCATCCTTGCCGTCACTTTTATCCCGGTCCCCTTCTCGGTCCAGGAGCCGAGCGTGCGCCAGGAACGGCTTGAGCCTAAACCAACCGCCTCTCCTCTGGTCGAGGCGAGACTCCATGGAGGCCCCCTATGAGCAATCGCCCAAGCTGGCATCAGTACTTTATGACGATCACGCGCCAAGTGGCGGAGCGCTCCACCTGCAAGCGGGCCAAGGTCGGCGCCGTGATCGTGCGCGACAAGAACATCCTGGCGACCGGCTACAACGGCGCCCCCGCGGGAATGCCCCACTGCATAGACGTGGGCTGTCTCATATACCAGTCCATGACCCCGAACGGGGATACAGAGGAAAACTGCTTCAGAACCATCCACGCGGAGATGAACGCGATCGCGCAGGCGGCCAAGAACGGCTCCACGATCAAAGACGCGTCGATCTATATCACGCACACCCCATGCATCCACTGCCTCAAGGTGCTGGTCAATACCGGCATCAAGAGCATCTACTACGAGAAACCCTACAAGCTCCACACCCTGGACGAGCTGCTGCGCTATACCCACGTCGAGCTCGAAAAAGTGGACTTGCCGTAAAATAAAAAAGGGCAGGGATAAGCCCCGCCCCTTTTTTATTCTCCAGTCTTTAAGCTAGATCTTGCCCTGCAGAAAGAACGCGATAACAAAGGCGTAAAGGGCAAGGGCCTCGATGAAGGCCAGACCGAGAATCATCGGCAGCTGAATTCTCGCCGCCGCGTTCGGGTTGCGCCCGATGCTCTCCATGGCCGCCGCGGCCATGCGTCCCTGACCCAGGGCCGCGCCGAAGGCGCCGATGGCGATCGCCAACCCCGCGGCGAGCGCCAGGGCCGCCTTGGTGGACGAATCTGCCGGCGCTGCGGCTTCAGCCGCGGCCATAGCCGCGCTGGAAAACAACAGCACGAACAGCGCCGCGGTCGCTACTGACACTATCTTTCGCATCTCCTACCTCCTTTCCAGCGGATTCCGGCTTGCCTCTCCTCTATCCTCATCCTCCCCGCTTGAGCCATCCGCTCAGTGCTCATGGCTGATCGCCATGGCGACATAAATAACGCTCAATATGGTGAAAACCGCCGCCTGGATCAGTGACACCAGCGATCCCAAAATGTAAAACAAGACCGGTATGACAACCTTAGTCAAGTCAGTGAAGATCTCCAGCACCAGGTGGTCACCGAACATATTGCCGAAAAGACGAATGGAAAGCGAAATCGGCCTGAATACGTGCGACGCCAGCTCGATGACAATAAACAAAGGCGCCAGCAGCAGCATCGGCCCCATGAACTGTTTGAAGTAACGCACCCCGTGCTCGCGCACCCCGAAATAATGGTAGGCGCAAAAGACCACCAGTCCGAGTCCTAGATTGCTGTAAAAGTAACTCGTCGGGGGCGCGAAACCCGGAACCAGACCGAGGAAATTGGCGAGCAATATGAAAATAAACAAGCTGCCGAAAAGAGAGACGTACTTCCGGCCTTCCTTGCCGATAATGCCGTCGCTCAGACCCACCACGATCTCCACCAGCAGCTCCAAGACGTTTCGCGTGCTCAGCCGCTCCTCGGGCACCGCCGGATCGCTCGCCCGCCGCACCGAGCGCAAGAAGCGATAAGCCAGCCCGATCAATAGCGCCATCACCAGCAGGGCCGTAAAACTGGGCTCGGAGAGCAGGCTCAGAGGATACGGCAGGAACGGGTGCAATGCTGAATACCAGGTAAACGGATGCTCCATCTATTCACCTATCCAGGAAAGCGCCCAGAGTCGATCCACGACGATCGCAACCAGCAGGGAGGAAAAGCCGAGTGTAAATGACAAAGGATCCAGATCGCTGCGCAAGAGCAGGAGCGAAAGCAGCCCTAAAAAGAGCCCCAGTTTCAGCGCCAGCAGGGTGACGCCGGTCTTGATCCTACCCTTTCCGGCAAACGGAGTGAGGAGCCAGTAAATGCCAAAGCTCAAGAGCAAAAAATTGACTCCCATAAACAGCGCGCCGGCAAAGAGAGCGCGCGGCTCGACCAGTTTGGCGGGAAGCAGCCCCGCCCAAAGCCCCGCGACCAACAGCGCGTGCAACACCTCGATGCGCAGAACCGCAGGCCGTAAAGCCTCAGCTTTCATTATCGTTACCGCCGAAATACTTTAAATACTGGGTCAAGCGAAACACCGCGCCGACAAAGCCCAAGACCGAGGCCGCCACAGTAAACCAGGGCGACGTACCAAACTGCAGGTCCACCACGTAGCCGACTACCAGCGCCCCTATGATTGTGCTGGGTATCTCCAGACCTATGGCGAGGTACTTTGCTATCCCGGCGAAGGGGAGATGAATCTTCCCCGGCTCTTTGTCAGGCTGCTTCGCCCCTGGCCTCACTTTTTCGAGTCTCTATCACGGGCTCCTTCACAGTTCAACCGCCAACGTCCTCTCGGAGCCACTGTTCAAAGGCCTTTAGCGTTTTTGTGAGATCCCCGTCCGTGTGAGCGAGCGAAACAAAAGCCGCTTCAAACGGCGACGGAGGCCAATAGATTCCGCAACTCAACATGCCGTGGAAGAAGCGAGCGAAGCGATCTCTGTCGCAGCGCCGGGCGTCGCTCGCATCCTCGACCCGATCTACGCCGAAAAAGAGCGTCAGCATCGAGCCGCGCCGCTGGACCACGCCACCGACCTGGTATTGCTTGAGGACGCCCTCAAACCCTTCCTGCAGCTTCCTTCCCTTTTCCTCCAACCGCCTATAAACCCCGCGGCGCGCGAGCTCTTTCAGGGTTGCCAGACCCGCGGTCACTGCCAAGGGATTTCCTGAAAGCGTCCCCGCCTGATAGACGGGACCCTCGGGGGCCAACAGGTCCATGATCTCTGTGCGACCGCCGAATGCTCCGAGCGGCAATCCGCCCCCTAATATCTTGCCCAGGCAGGTGAGATCCGGGGAGACGTGGTAGAGGCCCTGCGCCCCTTCCGGTCCGAGACGAAAACCGGTAATCACCTCATCGAATATCAAGAGCGCGCCGTGGCGGCGGCTTATTTCGCTCAATCCCGGCAGAAACTCCGGCCTGGGTGGAATGACGCCCATGTTGCCGCAGACCGGCTCGACGATGACAGCCGCCACGGAATCGGCGTACTTGTCCAGAATCGCCTCAACTGCGGCAAGGTTGTTGAACGGAGCGACGATGGTCTCCGCGCCGAAGCTTGCCGGCACCCCGGGACTATCCGGCAGGGCAAGCGTGGCCGGCCCTGAGCCTGCCCGGACCAACAGCCCGTCCGCGTGGCCATGGTAGCAACCGTCGAACTTGACGATTTTGTTTCGCTTGGTAAAAGCGCGTGCTAAACGAACCGCGCTCATGGCCGCCTCGGTCCCGGAACTGACCAGGCGCAGCTTCTCGACGGACTTGAATCGCCGACAGACCAGTTCCGCCAACTCAACCTCACCGGCCGTCGGGGCGCCGAACGTAGTCCCGTCGGCAAGAGATCTTCTCAGGGCCGCGACAATTTTAGGGGCCGCGTGGCCTAAGATCAGCGGACCCCACGAGCCCACGAAATCGAGATAAGAGTTGCCGTCGACATCGAAGAGGCGCGCTCCTCGTCCGCGCGCAATAAAGCGCGGCGCCTGGCCCACCGCCTTCCAGGCGCGCACCGGGCTGTTCACTCCGCCTGGAATTCTCCGTTGCGCGCGTTGGAACAACTTCTTCGAGCTCGTCTTGCTCACGGCTAAAGCTGCCGTAACACCCGAGATGTGGACTGTCAAGCGTGCGTGCGTGAAAAAAAATTCTCACCATTTTTTTCTTGCATTGAGAAATGAAAAGGACTATGAAGTTCTCCTCACTGAAGGTTGGCGGAAAATTTATTTTTGAACTACCCGCAGGCTGAAGAACCTGAACCGCGCGTGATGCCAATTGTAACTCCTGATCCTGATGCGCCGCTTTCGTCCGCCGCACCCATCGCTTGGCGTTGCGCATTGGGCGTTTGCGGCGCCCTGTGCATACAGATGTTCAGTTCCATCCGTAAGGCAACGATCTCTTTTGTCTTTTCAAACTTATCCACAGTTGTGGATAAGTTTGTTTGTAACTCTGTTGGGGCTTTCCTTAACAAAACCAGCGGGTTAGCTCCGGTATAGGCGAGGCTGGCTATGGATGAGTTGTGGGAAGAGGCGCTCAAACGGCTACGTGAGCAGCTCGGCAAGCAGAATTTTGAGACCTGGATCAAGCCGATCCGGGTGCGGGAGCGGCGCGGCGCTGAAATCGATCTCGACGTCCCAAACAAATTTTTCCGCGACTGGCTGTTGGAACATTTCCTTGCGCCGCTACAGGACGCGCTCTCTGATCTAGCGCACGAGAGCATCAAAGTTTCGGTCAGCATTAACCAGCAGTTACAACCGAGCGGCAGGACTGAAAAGAAGGCGGAGCGAGAGAAGCAGAAGCCGGCGCGCGTCAATAACCTGCTGCCGAAGTATAACTTCGAGAATTTCGTCGTCGGCGCCAGCAACCAGTTTGCCCACGCTGCCTCCCTGGCTGTGGCGAACCAACCGGGAGAGCATTACAACCCGCTCTTCATCTATGGGGGCGTGGGTTTGGGCAAAACGCACTTAATCAACGCCATAGGTCACCGGATCGTCGAGAAACGACCGGGCTTGAAGGTCTTTTATCTCAGCTCTGAGTCCTTCATGAACGAGCTGATCGCCTCGTTGCGCCGGGATCGGATGGATGAGTTTAAGAGCCGCTTCCGCAACATCGACGTCCTGATTCTAGACGATGTCCAGTTCATCGCCGGCAAGGAGCGTACCCAGGAAGAGTTCTTTCATACCTTTAACTCCCTTTATGAGTCGCACAAACAGATTGTCACTACTTCGGACAGGTTTCCCAAAGAAATCCCAGAGTTGGAGGATCGGCTGCGAAACCGCTTCGAGTGGGGCCTGATCGCGGACATCCAGCCGCCGGATATGGAGACGCGGGTAGCGATCTTACAGAAAAAGGCGGAGCTGGAGGGCGTGCCGCTGCCCCATGAAGTCGCCATCTTCCTGGCCTCCCACATCGACTCTAATGTCCGCGAGTTGGAGGGCTCTCTCACCCGCCTAGGCGCATTCGCCTCCTTGACCAAGGCGCCGATCACTATAGACCTGGTGAAAGAAGTGCTGCAAAATACCTTAAGGGGTGCGCACCGCGAGGTAACCATCGAGAATATTCAGAAAACCATATGCGACTACTTCAATATTAAAATGGGGGATCTCAAGGCAAAACGGAGAACCAGGAACATCGCTTTGCCGAGACAGGATCAAGGAAGACCCTTACATGCAGGCAACCATTGAAAAGCTGGAAAAAAACCTAAACGTAAAAAGATAGCTGGGGATAAATTGTGGCTATCGTAACAGAGAGTGTGGATAAAACAGCTGGTTGATCCCCATCAACAACTCTCCGGGCAAAGGCTTAATAACTCGGCGCGCCTTTCCCACAGAGAAAAGCCCTTGCCCACGCTGGTCATTTTACCCTTTCGTACCTTATCCACAGCCCCTACTACTACTATTAAACTAATTATTATATAGATAAGAAGAGTTGAGTAGGAGGAATCATGGAACTGAAAGCTAAGCGGGCGGATTTTCTCGCCACGCTTTACTGGACACAGGGCATCGTGGAGCGCCGTAACACCATGCCGATCCTGGCTAATGTGCTAATCGAATCCTATAAAGGGAATGTCCGCCTAACCGCGACCGATCTCGAAGTAGGGGTGCGGGGGACATTGACCGGGGAAGTGTCGCAAGAAGGAACCATCACGGTCAACGCAAAGAAGCTCTACGAAATCGTGCGCGAAGCGCCGGAGGAGACCCTGCAATTAAAACGACTGGAAAATGACTGGGTAGAGGTAAAGAGCGGTAAGTCCGTTTTTAAAATCGTCGGCATGGACGCACGCGAGTTCCCACAGTTTCCCAACTTTGAGAAGGAAAAACTCTCTACCGTCCCATGCAACATTATGCGTGAAATGATAGAGAGGACCCTGTTTGCTGTTTCCACGGATGAGACCCGCTACAGCCTCAATGGAGTCTATATCGAGAACTCGGGCTCGGGGGGTATCCGGATGGTAGCGACCGACGGTCACCGCCTGGCACTCATAGAAAGGCAGATCGGT
>JACPDC010000068.1 GCA_016184235.1 Deltaproteobacteria bacterium
CTGGTAATATATTTTTCCACGGCGATGAACCTCACCATCAACAAAGAGCGGCTGCTGCATGACCTGAACGCGGTCTCCAGGATCGGCATCGGCGACCACGGCTCGGTGACGCGCCTGGTCTTCTCCATAAAAGAGTTAAGGAGCCGGCAGCTCTTGATCCACCTGATGACCCAGGCCGGGCTGAAGATCCACATCGACCGGATCGGCAACATCTTCGGCAGATGGAACGGCGCCAATCCGAAGGCGCCGGCGGTGCTGGCGGGCTCGCATCTGGACACGGTGGTGCAGGGGGGGAAATTCGACGGGCCCGTCGGAGTGGTCGGCGCCCTGGAGGTGGTGCGGACTCTGAAGGAGAATAAATTCCCCCTCTCCTGCCCCGTAGAGGTCGTCTGCTTCGTCGGCGAGGAATCCAGCCGCTTCGGCTTTTCCACCCTGGGGAGCAGCCTGGTCGCCGGGGTCGTGCAAACCAAGGACCTGGCGAACGCGGTGGACGCCCATGGGACCAAGCTGGAGGATATCCTCGCGAGCATGGGCATCTATCGCGACAACTTGTCTTCGATCAAACGCGACCCGGCAAGCGTCAAGGCCTATTTGGAACTGCACATCGAGCAGGGACCGATCCTGGAGGCAAAAAACAAGAAGATCGGCGTCGTGACCTCGATAGCCGCGCCGACCCGCTTCAAAGTGGTCTATACCGGCCAGGCGGACCATTCCGGCACCACTCCGATGGAGATGAGAAAGGACGCCCTGGTCGCGGCGGCGCACCTGATCGCGTACGTGGAAGATATCTCTTCCCGATACTCCCGGATGGAGCAGGGCCGGGTGGTGGGAACCGTGGGGGCGATGAAGATCGAGCCGGGCGTGATCAACGCGATCCCCGGGAAGGCCGAGCTCTCTATCGACATTCGAAGCATCTCCGCCGAGGCAAAGACGCATGTGGCCGGTCTGGTGCGCGAGCGCGCTCGGGAAATCGCCGCGCAGCGGGAGATCGCCGTGGAGATCCTGCCCATCCGCGAGGAGGAGCCGGTCCCTCTGGATGAGGGCCTGCTCCCTCTGATAAGAGAGATCTGCGAGCAGAAAGGGATCGATTACGAGTTCATGCCCTCCGGGGCGGGCCACGATGCCATGCAGATGGCGAAGATCACCCGCGCCGGCATGATCTTCGTGCCGAGCAAACGAGGCATCAGCCACAGCCCGCTGGAATGGACCGATCCGGAGGATATCTGCCTCGGCGCACAGATCCTCCTGGAAACGGTGGTGCGTGTCGCCAATGAAAAAAACTGAGAGCAAAAAAGTCCTGAACGGAGAGCAGATCAAGCAAAGCCTGGAGCGTTTCTGCCGGGATATCCTGCGCGAGCACAAGAGTCCGGAGCAGCTCGCCTTCATCGGCATCCGCACCCGCGGCATCTATCTCGCCAAGCGGCTGGGCGAGATGATCAAGAGGCGCGAGGGGCGGGAGGTGCCGGTGGGCGAGATGGACATCGCGCTCTACCGCGACGACTTGAACACGCTCCTGCCCGAGGGCAGGGTGGACCACACGCGCATCCCCTTCGACGTCGCCAATAAATCGGTCATCCTGGTGGATGATGTCCTGCACACGGGCCGGACCGTGCGCGCGGCCGTGGACCACCTGATCGACCTGGGCCGCCCGAGGCTCATCCACCTGGCGGTTCTGATCGACCGCGGCGGACGGGAGTTTCCCATCGCGGCCAACTACGTCGGCAAGAAAGTTAAGCTCACCTCGGGAGGCGAGGTCAGAGTAAGGCTCAAAGAGGCGGACGGGAAGGACGAGGTCATCATCACCGGCTAAATTCAGTTGAGAAGAAGAAGAGAAAGAGTTAGCATCCCCATAACCGGCTGACGGTGGTTCGACAAGCTCACCACCCTGAGGCAACTCGAGGGGCAGATGGGCCTTTTTCAGCGGACTGTCATGAAGATTCCATGCGCGATATATCGGGGCGGGACCAGCAAGCCGATCTTTTTCCTGGAAAAAGATCTGCCCCGCGACGCCAAGCTGAGAGACCGCCTGGTGCTGAACGCCTTCGGCAGTCCGGACCTGCGCCAGATCGACGGCCTGGGCGGGGCCGATCCCCTGACCAGCAAGGTCGCCTACATCGGCCCCCCGACGCTCCCGAACACGGACGTCAACTATACCTTCGGCTACGTTGGGATCGTCCAGCCGGTGATCGACTACACCGGCAACTGCGGCAACACCTCGGCGGCGGTCGGCCCCTTCGCCCTGCTGCGCGGCCTGATCGAGCCCAAAGAGCCGGTCACCAGGGTGCGTATCTACAACACCAACACGAAAAAAGTCATCGTGGCGGAATTCCCCGTGCGTGCTGGGGAATTCTTAAGCGAGGGCAATTTCCGCATTGACGGCGTCCCGGGAAGCGGCTCCAAGATCCTGCTCGACTTCATCGACTCGGGCGGCTCGGTGACCGGGAAGCTCCTGCCCACGGGGAAGGCCAAGGAAGAGATAAGGTTCCCGACCCTTGGCACGCTCACGGTCTCCATGGTGGACGCCGCCAATCCTTTTGTCTTCGTGCGCGCCGCGGATCTGGGTATCAAAGGCAACGAGACCGTGGACGAGATCACCGGCAACAGCGAGCTTTTAAGAAAATGCGAGGAGATCCGCTCGGTCGTGGCCGAGATCATGGGCATCGCCAAGAAAGAGGAGGCGACGCAGAAAAGTCCGGGCGTGCCGAAGATCGCCTTCGTCTCCTCTCCCGCCGCCTACCAGACGCCTAAGGGAAAGGTGGAGGCCTCGGAGGTGGACGTCGTGGCGCGCATGACCGCGCTCCAGAAGCTCCACAAGGCCTACGCGGTCACCGGGGCAGTCTGCCTGGGCGCCGCGGCGAAGATCGAGGGGACCATCGTGAATGAGATCTATCGCCAGGTCCAGCCGTTCAATCCTCCGGCGGTTCGCATCGGCCATCCCACCGGCACAATCCACGTCGAGATGGAGGTGCACAAGAAAAACGGCCATCTGGAATTGACCAAGTCCGCGCTTGCCCGAACCGCCCGCCTCTTGATGGACGGCTTCGTCCACGTGCCGAACCCGTGAACCGGTGACAGGGTAAATCGGTGAACCGGCAAGGTTCTCCGTTTCCCCGCTTCTTCCCTGCTTTCTCCCAGCTGCCCGTGAACTCTTGACACCCCTGCCCTCTTGTCGATAGCTTACCCTTCGTCAATACCGTCCACCAACATAGAGGAGGTCGTCATGAATCGCGCAGCCGTACTGAGTTCCCTCCTTGCCATTTTCATTGTTGCAACAACGCCCCTTTTTGCCAAAGAGGTGGTGATCGTCACCTCCTTCCCCAAGGAATTGTTCGAGACCTACAAGAAGGCCTTCGAGGCAAAAAATCCCGGCACGAAGGTGATCATCAACAGCAAGCAGACCAATGCCGGGGTGACTTATATCAGAGAGACCAAGACCAGGCCCGAGGCCGATATTTTCTGGGTGAGCGCTCCGGACGCCTTCCAGACTCTGAAAGCCGACGGGCTGCTGGATAAATACTCTCCGCCCAAGGAGATCATGTCCAGGATCCCGGCCAAGATCGGCACCTTTCCGATCCACGATCCCGACGGGAGCTATTTCGGCTTCGCCGTCAGCGGCTACGGCCTCATGTGGAACAAAAATTACATGCAGGCGCACAAGCTGCCGGCGCCCAAGGAATGGGTCGATCTTGCCAACTCCAGGTATTACGGCCACACGGTGATCAGCGCGCCCTCGCGCAGCGGCACGACACATCTCACCGTGGAGGTGATCCTGCAGGCCTACGGCTGGGACAAGGGCTGGGCCCTGCTGCTGAACTCCGGCGGCAACATGGGGGCGATCACGGAGCGGAGCTTCGGCGTGCCCGAGGCGGTCAACAGCGGCCAGTACGGCATCGGCGTAGTCATCGACTTCTTCGGCCTCTCCGCCATCGCCAGCGGCCAGCCGGTGGACTTCGCCTATCCTTCCCTCACCTCGGTCGTTCCCGCGAGCGTCGGCATCGTCAAGGGCGGGCCGAACCCGGAGAGCGCCAAGGCCTTCGTCAATTACCTGCTCGGCGAAGCGGGACAGATGGTGCTCTTCTCCCCGGAGATCGCCAGGCTGCCGGTGATCCCGGAGCTCTATGCCAAAGGCCCCAAAAACTATCCCAATCCTTTCACCATGAAGCTCGGCGGGCTCGATTTTAACAACAGGCTCTCTTCCGGCAGGCGCGATGTGGTGAACTCGCTCTATGACCACATCATCACCTTCCGCCACAGGGAGCTGAAGGAGGCCTGGGGGACGATCTACAGGGCGGAAGAGGCCATAGCCAGGGGCAAGGGAAAGGATCTGGCGCAGGCGCGCAATCTCGTGGCTGAGGCCAGAAAGCTCGCCTCGCAGGCGCCCATCAACGACAAAAAGGCGAGCGACAAAGATGTAGTCGGCGCCTTCAAGTCGAAATCCGGGCTCAAGGCGGAGCTGGAAACCGAGTGGGAGAAGCTCGCCAGGGCGAACTATGCCAAAGCGAAAGAACTCGCGGAAAAAGCCGCAGGGCTGGCACGGTAGAAGTGCTGAGCAATGAGGGGTAAGGCGAGAGGCGAGAGGCGTCAGGGGTTCCTCTTCCTGTTGCCTATTGCCTAATGCCTATTGCCTCTTCAAAGCGAATCGACTGGTGGCAGGGCGCCACCATGGCGGCGCTGCTGGCGCTGCTCGTCCTTTTCATTCTCTATCCCGTGGTCCGGGTGCTGTGGGTCTCGCTCTCCGACGAGGAGGGAAAGCTCACGCTTCTCCACTTCGCCAACTTCTTTCGCCGCCCCCTTTTTCGCGAGGCGCTGTGGAACAGCCTGTTAAGCGGCGTCCTTGTGGTCCTTTTCGGCAGCCTGATGGCGGTCCCGCTGGCCTATTTCAGCGTCCGCTACGAGTTTCGCGGCAAAATCCTGCTCCAGACGCTGGCCACCCTCCCGCTCGTGATTCCGCCCTTCGTGGGCGCGGTCGCCTTACAGCTCATCCTGGGAAGAAGCGGGATGGTGAATCTGCTGCTCATGCGCTGGTTCGACTGGAGCGTGCCGTTTATGGAGGGGCTCACCGGCGTGGTGCTCGTCCAGACATTGCACTTTTTTCCCTTCATCATGCTCAACACCGCGGTCTCGCTCTCCAATATCGATCCATCCATGGAGGAGATGGCCCAGAACATGGGCTGCCGGGGACTGCGTCTCTTCGGCCGCATCACCCTGCCCCTGATGCTGCCGGGTTATATCGCCGGATCTCTGCTCACTTTTATCCGCGTGATCGACGATCTGGGCACCCCGCTCATGCTGAATTATAAGAACCTCCTCGCCCCGCAAGCCTATCTGCGCATCACCACCATCGGGATAGACGATGTCGACGGCTACGTGATCTGCGTGATCCTGGTGATCCTCTCTCTGGTTTCGCTCGCAGCGGCGAGAAAATACTTGGGCCTGGCGGAATACGCCACAGTGCAGAGAGGAGCGGTCGCGGCCCGTCCGGTCCACGGCAGGAAGCGGTTCTTGGTCCTGCTTTTTTGCGGCCTGGTCCTGGGCATAAGCCTGCTGCCGCACATGGGCATTTTTCTCCTCTCTTTCTCGAAGGTCTGGAGCTTTTCCATCCTGCCCGCGACCTATACGCTCGACAACTACACGGAGATCCTCTTCCGCGTCCCCCACTTCGTCAGGAACACGCTCCTCTACACGATCCTGGCGGCCGGCCTCGACGTGATCCTCGGAGCGGCCATCGCCTTCCTGTTGCTGCGCAGCCGCATCTGGGGGAGGAATCTCCTGGACGCCATCGCCACGCTGCCGCTGGCGATTCCGGGCGTGGTTCTGGCCGTGGGTTATCTCCGGGTCTTTCACGGCTGGGACTTCCCCGGGGCCGGCGCTCCACTCACCTCGACCTGGTTCATCCTGGTGATCGCCTACACGATGCGGCGGCTGCCGTATACGGTGCGCGCGAGCTATGCCGCCCTGCAGCAGGTGCACGTCAGCCTCGAGGAATCGGCGCAGAATCTCGGGGCCAACCGCCTGAAAACCTTTTACAAGGTCACGCTGCCGCTGATCACGGGAGGGCTCGTCGCCGGCGGACTGATCGCCTTTATCACCTCTTCCGTCGAGCTTTCTTCCACGATTATGCTGGTGCCGAGATTCGAGCTCGGGCCCATATCCTACGGGATCTATGTTTACATGCAGAGCGCGGCTCTCGGCCGGGGCGCGGGCGCGGCGCTCGGCGTGGTCGCCATCCTCCTGGTCTCCCTGGGGACCTATTTGACGCACCGGGTCTTCGGCGGGCGGGCCGGCAGCGCCTTCAGGGTGTGACGGACTATGCCGGCGGCTGAAATCAGACTGGAAAAAATCTCCAAGCGCTACGGCGATCTCTGGGCGGTGCGCGAGATCACCCTTCATATCAAGCGCGGCGAGTTCTATACCTTCCTCGGCCCCAGCGGCTGCGGCAAGAGCACCTTGCTGCGCACCATCGCCGGCTTCGTCTCTCCGGACGAGGGGACGGTCTATCTGGACGGCGCGCCGGTCAACCACATCCCTCCTTGGGAGCGGGACGTGGGTATGGTCTTCCAAAACTACGCCCTGTGGCCGCACCTGAGCGTTTTCGAGAATGTCGCCTTCGGCCTGCGCGAGCGAAAGATCCCGCGCGACGAGATCCAAAGGCAGGTCCAACAGGCCTTGGAACAGGTCGGCCTCCAGGGGACCGAGCGCCGCCGCCCTTCCCAGCTCTCCGGGGGCCAGCAGCAGCGGGTCGCCCTGGCCCGCACCCTGGTGATCCAGCCGCGGGCCCTGCTCCTGGATGAGCCGCTGAGCAACCTGGACGCCAAATTGCGCGCCGAGATGCGCATCGAGCTCTTGAAGCTGCAGCGGGACCTCGGCATCACCACGATCTATGTCACGCACGATCAGGAGGAGGCGCTGGCGCTTTCCACCCGCATCGCGGTGATGGAATCCGGCAGAGTGGTGCAGGAAGGAGAGCCGCGCGAGATCTACGAGCAGCCGCGCGAGAAGTTCGTCGCGGAATTTGTCGGGAAATCGAATCTGTTTATCGGCACGGTGGCCCGCGCCGGCGACGGCATCATCGAGGTAAAGACCGAGGAGGGACTGACGATCAGGGCGGCTTTCTCAAGCCCTCTCTTGCCGGGCGCAGCGGGAAAAAAGGTCCTCCTGAACATTCGCCCCGAAGCCATCGACCTGTTAGCGCCGGGAGAGGAAGCTGCGCGACTCAACCGGATCGCCGGCAAAGTGGCGGCTCTCGCCTATCAAGGCTCTTTCGTGGAATACGAGATCGAGGCGGGCGGCAGGCCGATCAAGGCCAATGTCATCAATCCGAAAGGAAAGCGGCTCTTCCAGCGGGGCGAAGAGGTCGCGGCGGTCTTTGACCCCAAGGACGTCGCCCTGGTCAGCTGAATTTTTTTCTGGATGATCGAGTAGTCCAGGATCGGTTTGGCGATAAAGCCGTTGCAGCCTGCCTGGAAGGCCTTTCTTTTCTCTTCTTCCATAGCGTGTGCCGTTACGACAATGACCGGCAGGTCTTTCCCCCAGTCTGTCTGCCGCAGGGCCCGGGTCGCTTCCCACCCGTCCATGACCGGCATCCTCAGGTCCATAAAAATCAAATCGGGCCTTGCCCGGGAGGCGGTCTCGATGGCCTCCTTGCCGTTCGAGGCCACGAGAACCTCATAACCCAGCTGCTGAAGACGAAATACCAGAAGCTCACGATTGTCCTCGTTGTCTTCGACAACCAGAATTTTTGCTTTAGCCGCCATCTCTTTCCTCGCCCTCCCAGCCGGCAGAATCCCGGCATGTCGAGCTCTAGTG
>JACPDC010000357.1 GCA_016184235.1 Deltaproteobacteria bacterium
CGTTTTTCCCGCGGTCACTCGAGCCAGGCGGTTCCCCTCGATCACGATGGTGGCATTCTCGACCGGCCTGCCGCCGCTCCCGTCTATCAGCCGCGCTCCCTCAATGACGATCGGATTTTTCTTTCCTGCCATTATTCCCCGAGGATATTTTATTTCTCGACCACCAGCCGGCCCGAGAGCCTCTCTCAGGTCCGATGCGATCGGCCTGTGCTACGCTCAACGGAAGATACGCTTGATACTCCTCGCTCGACGCATCGGCCCTTCGAGATCCCCCCGGGCCGGCGGTAATGATGGTTGCGCTCGACCGCCTCGCTCCAACCTAAGGTCGAAGCTGCAAATTGTTTGCCAGGGGATTTGTTGCGCTCTGCAACGGATGAAGGGAGAAGCAGGCAGGCGCCGGCTTATCTAAAAGCTGAAAGCCGCCCTGGTGCTGCGCACGCAGAGGGCAGGGGGACGCTGCCGGAGACCGGTCAACGCGGTCTCAAGTGGCACTGAAATTGCGACCGACAGTGTTGACTATGGGATATTACAAGGACCTGAGGGAGTTCCTGCAGGCGCTGGATAAGGCCGGCAAACTCCGCCGTATCCGGCGGCCGATCAATAAGGACACCGAGCTCAACCCCCTAGTGCGATGGCAATTCCGCGGCCTGGAAGAGGCGCAGCGCTTCGGCTTTCTGTTCGAGCGGGTCACAGGGATGGATGGCGCGAGTTACCAGGGCTCGGTGGCGGCAGCGGTGATCGCTCCCAATCCGGAGATATACGCGCTCGCGCTCCAATGCGCGAACAGCCGCCAGGCCATGTACGATAAATGGGCCGAGGCCTTGCGCCGGCCGATCGCTCCGGTGCCGGTCAAGAGCGGCCCGGTCAAGGAAGAGATTCATGTCGGCGAGGGGCTGCTCGCCCATGGCGGGCTCAAGGAGTTCCCCATCCCGATGACCACCAACGGCTGGGAGGCGCTGCCGCGTCTGACCGGCCTGTGCTGGATCAGCAAAGATCCCGACACGGGAGAGATCAACGTGGGAACCTACAACGGCGTTTATCTCGGCGCGCTGGAAAGCTGCGCCCGGGTTTCGCCGCGGGGCCACATGAGGATCCACTGGCAAAAGTGCCAGGCGCGCGGGAAGCCTCTCCAGGTCGCCGCGGTTATCGGCCCGTCGCCGGCGCTGGTCATGACCAGCATCACGGAGATTCCTTACGGGGTGTCTGAATTGGAGGTGGCGGGCGGCCTGGCCGGGGAGCCGATCGCGATGGTGCGCTGCGAGACGGTCGATCTGGAGGTGCCGGCCGCCGCCGAGATCGTTCTCGAAGGAGAGATCCCGACGGACTACATCCTGCCGGACCCCGCGAGCGGCGAGCACACCGGCTACACCTTCGTGGACCGCACCGCTCTGCCCTTTCATATCCGCGGCATCACCCACAGAAAAAATCCCGTCTGGCACGATCTCCTGGACCAGTTTCCGCCCAGCGAGTCGAGCGTCATGGGAAACATCAATCGCGAGGCGCACATGCTCAACTTCCTGCGCAGCGCCTGCGGCATCCCCCAGGTGAAGGATGTCGCCTTCCATCACTGCGGCGGCTCGCGCCGCCTGTGCGTCATCCGGCTCCGGGACCTCGGCGGGACGCGCACATCGAAGCGCACCGTCTGGCATGCCCTCAACGCCTCGCTCGCCGTCTCGACCGAATGGCCCAAGATCGCCGTCGCCGTCGATGACGACATCGATCCCTGGGACCTGGAATCGGTCTTCTGGGCGGTCAGCTTCCGCTATCAGCCGCATCGCGACACCCACATCGTCCAGGGCCGGGGCGCCACCGCCGATCAGTCGGGAGGACCCCGCACCCTGCCGATGGAGGAACAGGAGTATCCCACGAGCCGGTCCGGCCTGGAAGGAAACTCCTCGATTCTCATCGATGCCACGCGCAAGTGGCCTTACACCCCGACGTCCCTGCCGAAGCAAAGCTACATGGAGCGGGCCAAAGCGATCTGGGAAGAGATCGGGCTGCCTCAACTCAATCCGCGCGAGCCCTGGCACGGGGTTTCCTGGGGGGAGTGGCCGGAGTCGTGGCCGGAGTCTTACCGGCGCCACGCCGAGATGGCGGAAAGAGGGGAGTTCGAAAAGATCGCGGCGGAGATTTTGCAGCAGAAAAAAAAGCTGTGACCTTGAGGGAGGATTTCCATGGGTAGAAAGCGGGCAACCGTGGGCGAACTGGCCCAAATGACCGGGAAAAAGCGCAGAGAGACGCTGATCCGGGGTGCCAGAGAGGAGGGCGGGGTCGCCTTCTATACTTCGACGGCGCCGGAGGACATCCAGTCTTTGCTGATGGCCTTCAACATGCGCTATCCGTTCATTCACCCCGAGATGGTGCGTGACAAGGGGGTCGTGATCCGGGAGCGGGTCGTCGAGGAGAGCCGCGCCGGCGGCTCCGCGGCGGACGTGATCGAGCTGAGCGATATGAACCTGGGCAAACTGAAGCGCCAGGGGTTGCTCCAGCCTTACCGGTCGCCGGAGGCCGACGTCTATCCCGGGGAGCTGCGCGAGCGCGAGAGGGACTGCTCGACTTGAGACTCCAGGGAAAGATCACCATTGAAGCGCACGACGCCACCTGGATGGCGGCCTTGATGGGCCACTGGGGAGAGAAAAAGGCGCTCGACTTTTTCGCCTGCCTGGGCGCCCAGGTGTGCGGCGCGCGCGCCGGCCATCAGATCATAGCCGAGCAGATCGCCGCCGGCAGCGTCTTCATCTCCCCTCACATTCACAGCAACAATTCCGAGTGGCTGAAGCGCCGTTCCCTGCCGATAGACTGGCGCCCGCTGGAGCCGGTCGTGACCGAGCTGGTGGGGGCGGCGCTGCCGGTCGATCCGCCCCATCCGCACGCCGCGCTCCTGCTGATCGATTATATCCTCTCGGCGGAGGGACAGAGGATCTTGCGCCAGTGGAAGCGGGTGCCGTGCCACCCCGGCATCGAGGCCGATCCTCCCTACATGAGCAGCGGCTTCGATACCATCCAGGTGGACGCGGAGGCGTTTTTGCGGCGAGAAAGCGAGTACGAGAAGCTCTGGCGCGAGCTCCTCCTGGGGCCTGCCGAGTCGGCCCCGGCGCAGAAAAAAGAAGCGGCTGTAGCCCGGTAACGTTCACGGCAGGCCGTGTCGCCGGAGCCCTCAGGGGGTAAAATTGGCCCAGGTGAGTTTTCCCGCTACGGAGACTTCGTCGCCGGCGGTCCTCGGCGGTGACGATATCTGGATTCCCAGCGTCTGCAAGATGTGCGGCAACGCCTGCGGGATATTGGTCCACCGCGTCAACGGCATCGTCGTCAAGATCGAAGGCAACCCGGACAACCCGCACAACTTCGGCAAGCTCTGCGCCAAAGGCCACTCCGCCATCATGGCGCTTTACGATCCCCGCCGCCTGAGGATCTGCCTTAAACGGACCAACCCCAAGAAAGGGCCGGGCCAGGATCCCGGCTGGAAAGAGATCAGCCGGGACCAGGCGATGGCAGAGGTCGCCGCCCGCCTGCGCAAGATCAAGGCGGAAGATCCCCGCAAGGTCATGTTCGTGAACGGCATTACGGAGATCGAGA
>JACPDC010000358.1 GCA_016184235.1 Deltaproteobacteria bacterium
CTGGAGCATTCCCGGCACCGCCAGCGTCATCGGCACGCCGGCGTAGACCCAGATTTTTCCCGGCATGTTGGTGCGCTCCACCAGCCAGGCCAGGGAGACCGCCAGGCTGATTCCCAGAACAACGCTGCCGGCCACGTAGATGACCGTATTGGTGAACAGCTCGTAGGTCCCAGGGTCGCTGTAGACCTTGAAATAATTGACTAGACCCATCGTGGAGAGCGAGAAATCGGTGGGGAGCCGGGCCGTGCTGAAGCTCCCCAGGATGAGAAAGAAGAGAGGCGCGAGAACGAAAAAGAGGACGAGCAGGAATACCCCGTGCTGCCAGAGATGGAGCCGAGAGGAGACGGTCATCGCTATCTTCCGCGCCGCCTCCCGCCGCCTTTAAGCCACAGGGTGTCCCAGAATTCCAACAGCTTGGGTTGGATCTCCAGCTCGCTCGCCGGGTCTCTGAAGGCCAGCTGTTTTCCGAGAATCTGATCGGCGAATGGGAGGAACTCCTTGCGCCTGAGATCCTTGTGCACCGGCGGCGCATAGTCCGAGACGTATTGAGCGATCTGCCCCTCTTTGCTGAGGAACCAATTGATGAAGAGGCGGGCGGCGTGAAGATTCGGCGTGCCTTTG
Source organism: Deltaproteobacteria bacterium (assembly GCA_016184235.1). Classification (GTDB taxonomy): domain Bacteria; phylum Desulfobacterota; class Binatia; order UBA9968; family UBA9968; genus UBA9968. Next base: position 622 of record JACPDC010000358.1, read on the forward strand.
AGAATCCCCATCTCCGAGACCGCCGCCGGCACCGGCTCGGGGCATGTGTAGCTGATCGGGGCGCCGTCCAGCGCCTTGCCGTGCACCCGGTATTCGGCAGCAGGGATATTCGCGTGGAACTCCCCGGCGGTGGTGAGCTCCAGCATGGCGTTCATCCCCTCTCTACGAAGCTGGGGCCTGACTTCGGCAAATAGCCTGGTGAGGAAATCCTTGGCCCATTTTTCCCCCTTGATCTTCCACAACGCCAGGGCCCAGAGCTGCGGGCGGTTCCCCAGGGCGAGGTTGCCGTCGCGCCATTTGGGATTGGCGAACAGGTCTTCCCATTTCTTCGGCAGATCTTCCTTTTTTACCGCCTTGGTGTTGTAGGCCATGCACCAGTAGCGCAGGTGCATTCCCACCCATAAACCTTCCGGGTCCTTCGTCCCTTCCGGGTTGTTCTTCATGTTGGGGATGTTGCGCATGTCCTCGAAGGCGTCGATCTCCTTGTACATGAAGAAGCTGCCGCCAAGGCCGGTCAGGATATCGGTCACGATTCTCTTGTTCTTGTAAGCGACCAGGGTGCGGATGGCGCGGTCCTCATGGCTCGCCCGGGAATATTCTATGGCTACGAACGGATAGCGTTCCTGAAACGGCCGGAAGAGCACATTGGCCTGGGGCGGATCCAGGGTGGAGAAAAAGCGCAGCTTGCCCTCTTTCTTGGCGCCGTCGATCCATGCCTTGGGGACCTCCAGCTCTTTGTCGATATCGGAGAGGATGGCGGCGTCCAGCTTGAGCTTTTTGAGCATCTCCTGAGTGGACTTCGGCAGAGGGGCGGAAAAGGCCCGGACCGAAAACAGTTGGGCCAGCCCCAGCAGCAAGGCAGGAATGAGAAGGGAAAATTTTTTCCGAGCCATCTTTTTCCTCCCCGGACAGATTTGCCGAGAGAGCCTATGCGCTTTGGTCGTCTCATGTCAAGGAGGCCGCTCGGGGACTTACCTCTCTCGCCGAAAGCAATAGACCTGTGGGTTCTTTGAACCTGCACGACTGGTGCTTTCGGCTTGTTCGGCAAGCCCCCTCGCTCATGGGCGAGCGAGGGGAGCACGAGTGAGGCTGCGGACGTCCGACTCGAAAGCTTCGGTTTAAGCAGAGGTCTATCGGCCGCAGCCGAGAGCGCGTTTCCCGAGGGAGCTATTGCATCGAGGTGGTGGCCCTCAAGGCACTGGCCCATCGGCTGCGCTCGGAAGACTTGTCCCCGAGGAGCCTTTATTCGGAAGGCTCTCTTCCCCGAGACTCTCGGGACGTCGCCGGGCTTGCCTGTAACCCGCATCGCCTGTTAAAAGAGTGGGCGGTATGGAACAGAACGGGCTCCAGCGCAAGTTGGGATTGTTCGATGCGGTGATGGTGATCTCCGGCGATATGATCGGCGTCGGCATCTTTGTCACGACCGGATTCATAGCCGCAACCGTCCCTTCCCCCGGCGGCGTGCTGCTGATCTGGCTGCTCGGCGGGCTCCTGGCCCTGGCGGGCGCGTTGAGCTGCGCCGAGTTGTCGGCCAGTCTGCCGCTGGCCGGCGGGGACTACATCTACATCAGGGAGGCGTACGGGAAACTGACGGGCTTTCTCTCGGGATGGTCCTCTTTCCTAGTGACCTTTTCCGGCTCGATCGCCGCCATCGCGGTGGGATTGGCCGCCTTCATGTCGTTTTTCTTTCCCATTCTCGGGTCCGAGAACGTTCTCTTCTCCACCGCGATCATCGGCCATTCGATCAAGGTTTCGATCGGAACGCTTTTTTCCATCGGCGCGGTGTTGATTCTTTCCGGGATTCACTACGCGGGCGTCAGGCAAGGGGTTTGGTTGCAGAATATTCTGACCACGCTGAAGATCGGCTCCCTTTTAGGAATTATTCTGCTTGGCGTGCTCGTGGGGAAAGGAAGCGCGGAACATTTCGTCCCGTTCTTCGACCTGTCGAAGGTGACCGACCTGAGCGTATTTGGCGCCGCGTTCATCCCGGTGATCTTTGCTTATGCCGGGTGGAATGCGGTGATTTACCTGGCGGGAGAAGTGAAGCAGCCGGAAAGAAATCTGCCCCGCGCACTGGTCCGGGCCAATTTACTGGTCATTCTTTTGTACCTCGCCATCAATGTCGTTTACATCTACGGGGTGCCCGTGACCCAGATGAAGGGCGCGCTGCGAGTCTCCGAAGTCGCGACGACCGCCTTGCTCGGTTACCAGACCTCCGCCTGGATTACGGCGATCATCACCGTATCGATTCTCGGCGCTTTGAACGTGGTGATC
>JACPDC010000069.1 GCA_016184235.1 Deltaproteobacteria bacterium
GGAGCAAATCGCGGGCCTTATAGGTGTCGCACACCTCGCCGCTCGTGACGTAGCGCGTCTTCCACTCCCGGTCCTCGACCACCGCCTGCATAAACTCGTCGGTCACCCGAACCGAGTTGTTGGCGTTCTGAAAGAAAACGCTGCCGTAGGCCGGTCCGTCAAGGCTCGAATCGTATCCCGCCTCGATCAAGGCCCACGCCTTTTTTTCTTCTTCGACCTTGCACTTGATGAATTCCACGATGTCCGGGTGATCGGTGTTGAGGACAACCATCTTCGCGGCCCGCCGGGTCTTCCCGCCGGACTTGATGACCCCGGCGGAGGCGTCCGCGGCCTTCATGAACGAAACCGGCCCGGAAGCAGTGCCGCCGCCGGCCAGTTGCTCCTTAGAGGAGCGGATTTTCGAGAGGTTGACGCCGGAGCCTGACCCTCCCTTGAAGATGACACCTTCCTTGCGGTACCAATCCAGGATCGACTCCATCGTATCTTCTACGGCCAGGATGAAGCAGGCCGAACACTGCGGCTTTTCCTCTATGCCGCAGTTGAACCAAACGGGGCTGTTAAAGCAGGCTTTTTGATGGAGGAGAACATGAGTCAACTCATCGGCGAAGACCCGGGCGTCCTCCTCGCCTGCAAAGTAACCGTCCGCCCTACCCCACCCGGCCACGGCGTCGACTACCCTGCTGATCAACTGGCGCACGCTATGTTCTCTCTGCGGGCCGCCCAAAGGACCGCGGAAATACTTGGAGACCACCACATTGGTGGCCATTTGAGACCACGTCTTGGGAATTTCCACGTTGGTCTGCTCGAAGACCACCTTTCCTTTTTCGTTGACGATCGTCGCCGTTCGGTTTTCCCATTCAATCTCATCATAGGGGTTGCCCTGGGCGCAGGTGAAATAGCGCTCCAATTTGAGCCCGCTTCCGACCCTCGACTCCGCCCGCGCGACCTTTTCCTCAACGATCCTCGATGCCGTGGTAGCCATGCCCCTCTTCTCCTTTCTCAAACTGTCCCCATGACGTATAATTCTAAAACGGTATTATATTATTACTGCTGATTAAGATACTGTGTTCTGGTCACGGGCAGCTGTTTGAGCAGCCCGCCCGAGTGAAAAATTAAGCAGCAAATCTACAGAGATAAACTCCATCATTTTGTGTCGCTCGCATTATGAACCACCACATCTTGTGTTGTCAAGAAAAATTTTTCTTTTCCTGTGGATTTCTCCCCTGTTTTGAAAAGAGCCAGTAAAATCACCTGTTTTGCAGTATGGCTTCTTCGCCTTCTCAGACTAATCAACAGCTTATCCACTGATTTGATAACGGGATTTTATCAGAATTTTTCGTTATTGTCATCTCGCCCCTCCCTGTGGTAGCGTTGTCTGTGATATGCGGAAGGACACATCCCAAATAGAGAAGCTCGGAGACATTCTGGGCAAATCCCTCAAGCGACTGGAGCTGTCTCCGAAACTCGGGGAATACGAGGTATGGCCCATCTGGAACTCTACGGTTGGCGCTACTATCGCGCGCAATGCCCAGCCGGAAAAGATCCGCAACGGCACCCTGTTTGTTAAGGTTGCCAGCTCCACCTGGATGCAAGAGCTGCAGTACATGAAGGACGTGATTTCGGAAAAGCTCAATGCCAGCCTCGGGAGAGCGGTGGTCAAGAATATCTTTTTCTACGTGGGAAAATTGGACGACAAAACGCCTGGACCGAGAAGCCAGGAAACCTCCGCCTCCGACTCCGCGGCGACAGAGTCGCGGCTTGACGAAGAAGAGCTCCATTCGGTGAAAAATCCCGAGATCCGGCGGGCCCTGAAAAGACTCTACGCGGTGCGCTCCCGCAAGGGAAGAAAATAGCCCACGCCCTACTCTCCAAGCACGGCCTTCATTTCCCGCGTATACTTCCTGTCGCGCGTGTACACCACCAGGGGGGGGAGGATCCTAAGCTCCGTCCCGGCTCCTTTGATCCCTTCTGCCAGCGCGAGCGTCGCCGCCGACCCCTCGTAGGAGTGAACCAGCCTCAGGCGTTTTGGCTCTATTTCTTCCTGTCTCATGGTCTGCAGCAGATCCACCATTCGGGCCGCCGGGTAGACCAAGGCCATATGTCCGCCGCGGCGCAGCAAATAGGATCCTGCGCGGATAAAGTCCGCCAGCCTCGCCTTGATTTCGTGGCGGGCAATGCGCTTTTCCGCATCCGGGTTCACCCGTCCGCTGGCCGGTCTCCTGTAGGGCGGATTGCAGACCACGGCGGCAACGCTTTCAGGGGGAAGCACCTCCTCCACCGAGCAGACGTCTCCCCGCAGGATCTTCACCCGCTCTTCCAGGCGATTCAGATTCACATTCCTGAGCGCGCGCCGCGCCATTTCCTCCTGCAGCTCCACTCCGACAATTTCTACGGCGGGGTGAAGACGGGCGAGAATCAGCGGGATCACGCCGTTCCCCGTGCCCAGATCGACGACCCTGTCGCTGCCGCGGAGAGTCGCAAAATGGGCGAGCAGCACGGCGTCGAGCGAGAACCGATAGCCCCTCTTGGCCTGGATGATCCGGAGTTTGCCGTGGAAAAGGGTATCCACGGTTTCCCCGGGAGGGGTTCCCGGGCCTTTCGTCTTTCCCTTGCAAAATGTCATGGTTTTTTATATTAGCGGTGGAGCCGCTCGGAGTTTTCTGACAAGACTGCCCATGCTTTCGCTCCTGACCCACACCGGTAGATTCACCCTCCGCCAGCTCTCAGAAATGGGCAGGATGTTTCTGTTTCTGCTCTCGGCCATCTTCCTGGCGTTTCGTCCGCCGGCCAAGATCCGGCTCATTATCCACCATATCAAGACCATCGGCGTGGACTCGCTGTCGGTCGTGCTTCTCTCCGGTTTTTTTACCGGAATGGTCATGGGCTTCCAGGGTTATTATAGCCTGAGAAAGTTCAACGCCGAAAGCTGGCTCGGCTCGGCGGCGGCGCTGGGTCTGTTGCGCGAGCTCGGCCCCGTGCTGTCCGCCTTCATGGTGACGGGGCGAACCGGCTCTGCGATGGCCGCGGAGCTCGGCACCATGCGGGCCACCGAGCAGATCGACGCCCTCTACTCGATGGCGATCAACCCGATCAAATACCTCGTCTCTCCGCGGATCATCGCCAGTCTGATCGCGATGCCGCTGCTCACGGCCATCTTCGACGTAGTAGGGATCTACGGCGCCTACCTGGTGGGCGTCGGGCTGCTCGGGGTGAGCTCCGGCAGTTATTTCTCGGGAATGGAGAGCAGCGTCGTTTTCAACGATGTCTATAGCGGTTTTATGAAGTCCTTGAGCTTCGGCCTGATCATCACCTGGGTCTGTTGTTACAAGGGTTTCCATGCCCCGCCCATGGCCACGGGGGTGAGCCAGGCGACCACCGAGTCGGTGGTCCTTTCCTTCGTGCTGATTCTCGTTTGGGATTATTTCCTGACTTCCGTGATGCTGTGACGAAAACCTTGAAAAACCCATGGTGGTAAAATGATACGGGTCGTCGACGTCCACAAGAGCTTTGGCGGTCAGCAGGTGCTCAAGGGAGTGAACTTGAATTTCACCACCGGCAAGATCACCACCATCGTGGGAACCAGCGGTTGCGGCAAGACCGTGCTGCTCAAGCACCTGAACGCCCTTCTCCTCCCGGATCGAGGCGAGATCTTCGTGGACGATATCGACATCACCAAGCTCAGGCAAAAGGAATTGTACGCGATGCGAGGCCGATTCGGCGTCCTGTTCCAGGGCGCCGCGCTGCTCGATTCCATGACGATCTTCGACAACGTCGCCTTCCCGTTGAGGGAGAAGACGCGGATGAGCGAGCCCGAGATGCGCAAAAAAGTGGAGGATCGGCTGGACCAGGTGGGGCTGGAAGGCATGGGATACAAATACCCGGCGGAGCTGAGCGGTGGGATGAAAAAACGCGCCGGCCTGGCCCGCGCCCTGGTCATGGATCCCGAGATCGTCCTGTTCGACGAGCCGACCACCGGCCTCGATCCGGTCCTGGCGACCGGGATCCACCAGCTCATCGCGCGCACCCAGCAGGCCTTCGGCTTCACCGGCGTGGTCGTGAGCCACACGATTCCGCAAGTCTTTGAAATCTCCGATTATGTCGCTATACTGGCGGACGGGGTGATCGAGGAGGCCAAGCCCACGAAAGAATTCCAGGCGTCGCAAAACCCGGTCGTACAACAATTTATCAAAGGAGAAATCGAAGGCCCCATCCGGGTCCTCTAGGAGGATTCCTTGCCCAACCAAGGACGAACAGAATTAGTAGTAGGCGTCTTTGTCCTCGTCGGGATTATCTGCCTCGGCTATCTCGCGATCCGCCTGGGCAAACTCGAAGTGCTGGGCAACAGCGGTTACGTCGTGTACGCCGATTTTGCCTCGGTGGCGGGCCTTAAGGTAGGAGACCCCGTCGAGATCGCCGGAGTCAAGGTGGGAAAAGTGGAGGCCATTGGTCTCAACGACGACCGGGCGCGCCTCGCCATACGAATCGAGCCCCAGGTGAAGCTTCAGGACGATGCGATCGCGTCGGTCAGGGCCCGCGGGCTGATCGGCGACAAGTTCGTGACGGTCACGCCGGGCGCCTCGGACAAATTGCTCGCGGCCGGCGACAAGATCCGCGAGACCGAATCGCCGCCGGACATCGCCGACGTCATCGGAAAATACGTAGGAGGAGATCTGACATCGAAAAGCGAGAAGAAATGAAGCAGAAACCTAACTCAACGGTCGCCCCACTACTCCTTTTGTTTTTTGCCCTCGTGGCCCCTTCCCCGTCGAGCGCCGGCGCGCCGACGGAACAGATACGGGCCAGCGTGGACAAGATCGTGGCGATTCTCAACAACCCGCAGCTCAAGTCCGCGGCCAAAACCAAAGAGCGGCGGGACCAGCTCAGGCAGGCCATCTCGTCGCGGTTCGATTTCACGGAAATGGCGCGGCGCTCCCTGGGAAGCCAGTGGCGGCGGCTCGGCCCCAAGGAGCAGGAAGAATTCGTGCGTCTTTTTACGGACCTGCTGGAGCGCGCCTACGTCGACAGGATCGAAGGCTACAGCGACGAAAAATTCGCCTATGTCCGCGAGATCCTGGACAGGAATTACGCGGAGGTCAATAGCCGCATCGTTACGCATAATGGGGAGGAGTTCTCGTTGAATTATAAAGTCCTGCTCAAAAACGGAGAATGGAAGGTCTACGATGTCGTGGTCGAAAACATCAGCCTCGTGAACAACTATCGCTCGCAGTTTACCCGCATTATCGCAAACTCCTCTTATGAGGAGCTCGTCCGCAGGATGAAGGACAAACAGATCGAGGTGGCGAGGGAGAGAAAATAGGGCTTCGCGCTTCTTTTCTAATCCCATGCTAGCCGCCCTGCTGCGCGCCCCCGCACCCATCGAAGAAAACCCTCTGGTGATCGCTGACATCCCCGAGCCTCCGGTTGGGGAAGCCGAAGTCCGCATCCGCGTCCGCTGCTGCGGCCTGTGCCACACCGATCTCCATACGGTCGAAGGCGAACTGGAGCTGCCGAAGCTGCCCGTCATCCCCGGCCACCAGATCGTCGGCAACGTCGAGTCGCTCGGACCGAGTGCCAGGCGCTTCAGAGAGGGAGATCGCGTCGGGGTCGCATGGCTGCACCGCAGCTGCGGCGTTTGTCGTTACTGCCGGGACGCGAACGAAAATCTCTGCGACCGGGCGGAGTTTACCGGGCTGCACGCGGACGGCGGCTATGGGGAATTCGCCACGGTCGACGAGGCGTTCGCCTACGCTGTGCCGAGCGGCTTCACGGATCACCAGGCGGCGCCGCTGTTGTGCGCCGGCGTGATCGGCTACCGGGCGCTCAGGTTGAGCGAGACCCGCAGGGGGGAGCGGCTCGGGCTGTTCGGCTTCGGCGGCTCGGCCCATATCGTCATCCAGATCGCGCGCTACTGGGGCTGTGAAGTTTATGTTTTCACGCGCAGTCCCAGCCACCAGGAGCACGCCAGGGAGCTCGGGGCGGCGTGGGTAGGGCGCGCGGAAGACTCTCCGCCTGAGAGACTCCGGGCAGCCATCATCTTCGCGCCGGCGGGAGAATTGGTGCTGGATGCCTTGCGGGTGCTGGACAGAGGCGGAACCATCGCCTTGGCAGGCCTTACGATGACGCCGATCCCTCAGATCGACTACGCGAAGCTCTTGTACCACGAGCGTAAAATTCGCAGCGTGGCCAACGCCACCCGGCGCGACGCGGAGGAGCTGCTCGCCCTGGCCGGTGCAATCCCCATCCGCACCGAAGTCGAGATCTTTCCTCTCGCCCAAATAAACCAAGCGTTGCAGAAAATGAAGCGCAGTGAGATCCGCGGCGCGGGCGTGATCGAGATCGTCCCGGCCGCTCGTTGAGGCGCACAATCGAGGGACCAATGGCTTCGAGGCCGTTCGACGTAACCATCATTGGCGGAGGCATTGTGGGGCTGGCCACGGCCATGGAGATGGCGCAAAGGCATCCCCGGCTCGGGCTCCTCGTCCTGGAGAAGGAAAAGGAGATCGCCCTGCACCAGACCGGCCACAACAGCGGGGTCATCCACTCGGGGATCTATTACCGACCCGGCTCGATCAAAGCTGAGACCTGCGTGACCGGCCGCAAGGCGCTGATCGAGTTTTGCGATGCGGAGGGCATACCCTACGATCTCTGCGGCAAGGTCATCGTGGCGACTTCGGAGGAGGAGCTTCCCCGGCTCGAAGAGCTGTGCCGGCGAGGGAGCGCCAACGGAGTTCAGGGGCTGGAGATGATCGGTCCTGAAAGACTCAAGGAGATCGAACCCCACGCATACGGAATCAAGGCGCTCCATGCGCCCTCCACCGGGATCATCGACTTCCCCAGGGTCGCTCACGCCTATGCCGGAAGAATTCGGCGGCGGGGCGGTGAGATCCGCACCTCGCAAGAGGTAAAAAAGATCATGTCGGCGGACGGCGGCTTGGTTTTGGAGACCTCGTCCGCGGAGTTTCGCTCGAAATATCTTATCAACTGCGCCGGGCTCTTCTCGGACCGCGTGGCGAAAATGGTCTCCGGCCGCTCGGAAGGCGAACCGGAGAGCGATCTTCGCATCATCCCCTTTCGAGGGGAGTACTACATGATCGTTCCTGAGAGACGAAGCTTGGTCCGCGGCCTCATCTATCCCGTGGCCGACCCGCGCTTCCCCTTCCTGGGCGTCCATTTCACGCGCACGATTCACGGCGAGGTGGAGGCCGGACCGAACGCGGTGCTCGCCCTGGCGCGAGAAGGATATCAGAAGACCGATTTCACGGGAAAATACTGGAGGACGGGATTCGGAGAGATGCACCGCTCGTTCAGCAAGCCCGCCTTCGTCAAGGCGCTTCAACGCTTGCTCCCCGAGATCAAGGCCGAGGATCTGGTGCCGGGAGGGGCCGGCGTTCGCGCCCAGGCGGTGTCTGGAACCGGCGCCCTGCTCGACGATTTCGTCATCAAGGAGAGCGCGAATGCCATTCACGTCCTGAACGCCCCCTCCCCCGGAGCCACCTCCTCCATCGCTATCGGCAGGGCAATCGTCGAGATGGCCACGAAAAGCTTTTCGCTAAACAGCTAAAGCCGTTCGATTGGAGGGTTATGGAATGATCATCGAATACAAGGGGCACAGGCCGAAGATTTCTCCCAAGGCCTTTATCGCGCCGACGGCGGTTATCATCGGCGACGTCACCATCGGAGAGGACTCGTCTATCTGGTTCGGGGCCGTCTTGAGATCCGACCAGAACGAAAATCCGATTGTCGTCGGAGCCCGCACCAGCGTACAGGATAACTGCGTGATTCACTGCGGCGAGGCCCCGACCTTTATCGAAGAAGACGTCACCATCGGTCACGGGGCGGTCATGGAGGGCTGCGTCATCCGGCGCGGCGCCATCATCGGCATGAACGTCACGGTTTTGGAGAACACGGAGATCGGAGAGGAGTCGCTCATCGCCGCGGGCAGCGTCGTCGTCCCGCACACGAAAATCCCGCCGCGAGTCCTCGCCGCGGGCAGTCCCGCCAAAGTAAAGAAGGAGATCAGCGGCGAGGCTCTCAACTGGATCAAGATGGGCTCCTCGACCTACGTCAACCTCTGCCGCAACTGTCTCGGCGGGGACTATAAAATCATCGGATAAAACAGGTCCGTATCACGGGGAGCGGTCGAGAGACTCGACGGCCTTGAACATCTTCGAATAGCCGGTGCACCTGCAGAGGTTCCCGGCCATGGCGATCTTGATCTCCTCCAACGTCGGAGCCGGGTTCGTGTCAAGCAGAGCTTTCAGCGACATGAGTATTCCGGGGGTGCAGAAGCCGCACTGCACGGCCCCTTCTCGCACAAAGGCCTCCTGCAGCGGATGGAGCTTGCCGTTTCGGGCCAACCCTTCGATCGTGAGAATCTCACGGTCTTGAGCCGTGGCCGCAAGCACCAAACAGGCGTTGACCGGCTTGCCGTCGAGCAAGACCGTGCAGGCGCCGCAGTCGCCCGCGTCGCATCCCTTTTTGCTCCCGGTAAGGTGAATCTCCTCCCGCAACACGTCGAGGAGCGTGCGGTAGGGAGCGATGATGAGGTCGTAAGTCTCGCCGTTGACTTTGAGCGTCACGGGAATTTTCATCTCCAACCCTCCGCTTTGTGGTTTCGCGCCCTGGCGAGCGCCTCGCGGGCGGCCCTGCGGCAGAGGACGCGGATCATATCGAGCCGGTAGCCCCGCGTGGCGCGGACATCGGATATCGGGCTCGCCTCCTCGGCGGCCACTTCGGCGGCCTCTTCGATGAGCCCGTCCCTGATCTCCTGGTTGGTGAAGACCGCCTCACCCCGGCGGGCGCGCAGAGGAGTCGGCGCCACGGAGCTCATGGCAATCCGGCACTCCGAGACGATCCGGTCCGAGCCGTTGAGATGGATGGCGACGCCGACTCCGACGATGGCGATCTCCATCGCCTTGCGCCGCCCCAGCTTGAGATAGGTGGCCCCGCGCCGGCCCGCCGGCTGCGGCACAAAAATCTCCTTCAGGATCTCGTCCGGCTCCAGCACCGTCCGGCGCGGCCCGAGGAAAAAGTCGTGAATGGCGACGCGCCTCTCACCCCGCGCGCTCGCAAGGGTGAGAAGCGCGTCCATCAGAAGCAAAGGGGGAGCGGCGTCAGCCGCCGGGGAGGCATTGCACAGATTGCCCCCGAGGGTGCCGAGGTTTTGAATCTGCGCAGCTCCCACCTGGGCGCACGCCTCTGCCAGGTCCGGACATCGCTGCTGTATGATCCGAGAGGCCGCCACATCGCTGTGGCTCACAAGCGCCCCGATGGCGACTCCCCTTTCCCCCTCGCTTCGGATGAAATTCAATTCGCTCAGTCTGCCTAAACTCATAACCGCTTGCGCTCTCAGCTTTCCATCTTTCAAGAGAACCAAGAGATCGGTCCCGCCGGCGAGGATCTTCGCGCCCTCCCGGTAATCCTTCTTCATCTCCAAAGCTTGCGCCAGGCTTCCGGGCTGCAAGAGCTCAAACCGCATCTGCGCGCTCCTTTCCGGCGGCGACCGCCTTCCCCCCGGACAGGCCCGACTCCTTCAGCGCGTTGACGATCTTTTCCCCGCTGATCGGAAGATCGGTAATGCGCACACCCACCGCATCGAAGATCGCATTAGCCACCGCCGGCGCGATCGGGCAGGCTGGGAGCTCGCCGATCGACTTCGCTTGAAAGGGACCGGCCCCGGGCGCCCCTTCGATCAGCAACGTGATGATCTCGGGCGCCTCCCGCGGCGTGCAGAGCTTGTAATCCGTGAGAGTCGGGTTGGTCACCTTGCCGTCCACCCGCTGCATCTCTTCCAGCAAACCGAAGCCGATCCCCTGGACGATTCCCCCTTCGATCTGCCCCTCGGCCGCGGCCGGGTTGATGGCGAAGCCGATGTCGTGAGCGGCCGTGATTCGCTTGACCTCGACGTATCCTCTTTCCGGGTCTACCTCGACCTCGGCGATATGAGTGGCAAAGCAGGTGTCCTCCATCTGGTTGCAGGAAAACGTCTCCTCGGCCATGATCTGAGACTTCCCGGCGCCCTTCACCGCTTGAGCGTAAGAGACCCTCTTCGCCGGCTCCGACTTGAGGAATAGAAAACCGTCTCTGACATCGATAAGTTCCTGGGCCTCCTCGGGCGCGCACTTCAGTAGCTTTGCGGCGCTAGCGACCAGCTCCTTTCTCACTTCCATGGCGGCCCGGTATGCCGACTGTCCCGCGACAAAGGTGGTCCTTCCGCCTCCGGCACCCTGGTCGTAGGGAGCGGAATCCGTATCCACCAGATTGATCGTAATCCGCTCCATGGGAACCTTGAGCGCCTCAGAAACGATCTGGCAGAGGATGGTGCGGGCGCCTGTCCCTGGGTCCGACGCGCCGGAGATGATGTTTGCGCTTCCGTCTCCGTTCACAATGACCACGGCGCTCGATTCCCCGGTCCCGGTCGGCCGCTCGGCGCAGGCGATGCCGATACCGTAGTGTTGGTTCGGTTTCGCCTTTCCCCAGCCGCTCTTCTCGACCGCGGCGCTCATCGTCTCTTTGATGTTGATCCCCCTCCAGGGCTCGCCTGTGGGCGAGAGGTCTCCATCTTCGAGGGCGTTCATCCAGCGGAAGCGGAAAGGATCGATCTTGAGCTTGGCGGCGATCATGTCCATGAAGGACTCGACCGCGAACGAGGCCTGCGGGTCGCCGGGCGCGCGGCAGTGGCCGCACGGCAGGTTGTGCGTGTAAACGTAGCGCCCTTCGATGTGGACGTGGGGGATGCGATAGGTGCCGGCGAGCTTCTTCGTGCCTCCCAGGCCAACCTGCGGCTTGTAGGCGGCGTAGGCGCCCGAGTCAAAAAGGGCGCTTGCCTCCCACGCGGTAATCGCTCCTGCTTTGGTGACGCCGGCCTTAAGCCGGATAATGCTCGGGTGGCGCGGGCTCGCCGCCAGAAACTCCTCCTGCCGGGACATCACCATCTTGACGGGACGGCCGGCCTTGCGCGCCAGGTAGTAGCAGAGAGGCTCATCAAAGATCATTCCCTTGCCGCCGAAATCTCCTCCCACGAAGCTCGGGATCACCCTCACCCTGGTGATCGGCATGCCGATAATCTCCGCCATCAGGCTCCGCACCCGGAACGGGACCTTGTCGGAGCTCCAAACAGTCACGCTCCCGTCGGGGCCGATGTCGACGACGGCCGCGTGCGGCTCGAGGTAGCCCTGGTGCACGATTTGCGTTGTAAAGGCATGCTCGAGAACCAGGTCGGCCTGGGCAAAGCCGAGAGCTACATCCCCTTTGGAAAATGTCTCGTGAAAAAAGACATTGGTCTTCTTGACCGGCTTGGGCAGGCCCGAATAGGTATGCAAGTTTTCGTGGACGAGGAGCGCGCCGTCTTTCATCGCTTCTTTGACATCGATCAGCGCCGGCAGCTCTTGGTATTCCACCTCGATGAGATCGAGCGCCTCGAGCGCCGTCTCTTCATCCACCGCGGCCACGGCCGCGACCTTCTCTCCGGCAAAACGCACCTCCCGCCGGGCCAGGAGCGGCACGTCCCGAATCCTTAAACCGATCAGGACCTCCGAGACATCCGCGGCCGTGATCACGGCTCTGACTCCGGGGAGAGCCTCCGCCCGGCTGGTATCGATGCGGGCGATCCGGGCGTGGGGATGTGGGGAGCGCTTTGCCTTGCCGTAGAGCATTCCAGGGAGCATGACATCCGCGGTGTAGCCCGCCGCGCCAGTCACCTTGGTTACGGCATCCACGCGGGCGACGGATTTCCCCACAGCGTAAAAATCAGACATGAAGCCCTCCCGGAAACAGGTTTCTCAACAGCCCGTCTGAATTTTCTGCTCAGCGCCGAATAACGCACGCAAGGTCCATGCCACGGTCTGCCGGCGCCGGCACAGGCCAGTCACTAGCGAATCTTGGCCCAGGAAGAGGAAAGGTATGAATTTTGTTAGTAACTTCATTTGATTTCCGCGGCCGGAGCATTTGGGAGGCATAAAGCAAGAGAAAGGCTTGAGATCCCGGCTGATACAGTTCCGAGTCTTTTCTAAATCTGGGAAAAATCCTTGCTCTTAGTCCCACGGCTGGGAATCAGGGAGCCGCGCAGTCTGGAGGGGACCATGCAATACGAAAAACTCTTTTCGCCTATCAAGATAAGAGGCGTCGCCTTTCCCAATCGGGTCATGCGCACCTCGATGGTCTCCGGGCTGGCGACGGAGGATGGTCTGGTCACGGATCTCCTTAAAGAGAGATACCGGAGAGAAGCAAAAGGAGGAGCCGGCTCCATCGTCGTCGAGGCCGCAGTGATTCTTCCCTCGCGAAGCTCCTTTAACCTGCGCATCAGCGACGACTCGTTTATCGGGGGATTGAAGGCCCTGGTCGATGCCATCCGCGACGCGAATCCGGAGCCCAAGATCGGGCTTCAGATCATGCACTTTTTGAAGATCTCCCGGAGCGGCTGGCGACAAAAAGTGGAGGATTTCAAGCCCGAAGATCTGCCGGTCATCGTCGAGCAGCACGCCAAGGCCGCCAGGCGCGCCGCCGCCGCGGGCTTCGATTTCATCGAGCTGCATATGGCGCACGCCTATACGCTCGCCTCCTTTTTGTCCAAGATCAACAAGCGGCCGGACAGATACGGCGGCAGATTGGAAAACAGGTTGAGGCTGCCGATAGAAGTCTACCGCGCTGTGCGCGACGCCGTAGGCGAGAGTTTCGCGGTCGGCATCAGAATCAACGGGGAGGATTTCACTGTCGAAGGAAATACCCTGTTTCAAAGCTCGCGCATCGCCAGAAGGTTCGCCAGGCTCGGCGCTGATTTCATCAGCGTATCCGCGGGCAGCAGATTCGAAGATGCCCTGGCGCCCGCCCCCAACATGCCGCCGGACCCGATGTCAGGCTACAGCGGCCACCGGATGAGCCCGTGGTGGTGGTTTCC
>JACPDC010000070.1 GCA_016184235.1 Deltaproteobacteria bacterium
AAGACCGGCACGCCGCCGGTGAAGAAGCTGCCGTGATTATGAACCGGCTCGAGCCTCCGGTCCGTGACGGAAAAATAGTTGGCCCGGCGGGCGTGAATCCGGGCGATGGCCCGGACCTCCGCCCTGCCGTTGAAGATCGCCGTGTGCAGGGGCGCCTCAAAAGGAGACGGCAATTTGCCTTCGATCACCTCTCCGTCGAGGTTGAGCACGATGAGATCTCTTTCCCGGACCAGGGCCAGACCGACCCTCGGGGTCAACAGGAAAAGATCCGAGTCCGGGAGGCGCGCGCTCACGTGGCCGAATCCCTGCACCAATTGCTCGGCGGAGAGGATCCGGCAGGCGGCAATCAAATCCTTTTTGAGCGCCGCGACGATCCTTCCCCGTCTCTTTAAATTCGCCATGATTTCAGCTATATAATATAAAAGTTTTTCTCCTCAGGAAAGAGCGGCGTGAAGATCAAGGTCGAGTGCTATTCGGGTTATAAGGGTAACGAGAGCCCCAGACGGTTCTTCATGGGCGATCGAGCCGTCGAGATCGCGGAGATCGTGGACCGCTGGTACGGGGAGAACGGCAGCTATTTTCGCGCATTGGGAAACGACGAGAACCTCTATATCCTCAGAGGGCCCCTGGCCGATGGAGACTGGGAGCTCGTCTCCTTCACCCACAAGGATTCGCGGGGAACGGAGCTGGGGTTCGAGGGAGGGAAGGAGCTCCAGTAGAGCCTTCGGCGCGCCACCCGCCTAAGGGATCCTGCCACATTTCCGGTATCGAGAAAGACGAGTTCGCAGAAGCGGAGGGGTGTCACCTATGGCAGACGATCAAGGGAAAAGGCACGTGGTTGCGGTCATCGGGGCCGGGCCTGCGGGGCTTTACGGCGCGCGCAAGCTTACCGAGGCGGGACACGCAGTGGTCTTGCTCAACCGGGACATCAAGCCGGGCGGTCTGGCGGAATACGGGATATTTTTTGACAAGGAAAAGATGAAGGAGGGGCTCAGGAAGCAGTTCAAGAGGATTCTCTCCGATCCCAAGCTCTTTTATTTCGGCCATGTCACGGTGGGCCAGGGAAAGGCCGTCACTCTGGAAGAGCTTCAGAAAATCGGCTTCAGCGCCATAGTGGTATCGGCGGGGGCCCAGGGCACCAAGAGGCTCGGCATCCCGGGGGAAGACTGTCTGGGCGTCTACCACGCCAAGGACGTCGTCTATCACTACAATAAGCTGCCGCCGTTCAGCCAGGGCCGTTACGAAGTCGGGGACAAAGTGGCCATTATCGGCATGGGCAACGTCATGGTCGACGTCGCGAATTGGCTGCTCAACTATAAGAAGGTCAGCGAGGTGACCGTGGTGGCCCGCAGGGGCCCGAAGGAGAAAGCTTACGACGACAGCGAATTCGAGGTGGTGGAGCAGTACCTCGATAACGAGGATATGCGCGGTGAAATCCAGAAGATCGGCCCCCGTCTGGAGGCAGCCGGGCAAAACGTAGAGGAGATCCTCAAGACTTTCGTCAAGGAAACGACCCCGCCGCCGGATTGCAGGCTCAGATTCCGCTACTTATGGTCGCCGCATCAGGTCATCGGCAATTCTCAGGGGAGGGTCAGCGCCCTGGAGGTTGAAGAGAACGACCTCGTTCTTCAGGACGGGCGGACGGTGGCCAAAGGGACCGGACGGTTGAGCCGGATCGACCTGGATTGCGTGATTTACGCGATCGGCGACCAGGTGGACTCCGCTATCGGCCTGCCTTTTTCCCGCGGCGCCTTTGTGACCAGCCCGGAAAAGGTTCCCGGAAATCCCAGCCCGTCTCTCTACCAGCCCTATGATCCTGCGACCGGCAAGGTCCTTGAGGGGATCTACCTGGTGGGATGGTCCAGGAATGCCAGCGTGGGATTGGTAGGCGTCGCCAAGAAGGATGCGGAGACGGGGATGAGAGTGGTCAACGACTACCTGGCCTCCAGGGAGGGTTTCGCCCCCGCGCTGGCCGATCAAAAGATAGAGGCGCTTGTGCGCACGCTCGAGCAGAACCGGGCCTCTTTTGTCAGCAAGAGCGACATCGAGGCGCTGGAGGCCGTCGAGAAGGAAGAGGCCCGCAAGCGCAACACCTGGGAGTACAAGTTTTCCACCGACGAGGAGATGCTCTCAGTGATCGCCGCCCTCAAAGCGGCGTAGAGCGAACAGCCCTGCCCGACTCACCTTTCCCGCCTTGCAAGAATGTAGTAAATGTACTACATTTCATCTATGGCCCCGTTTGGTGAAACCGTCCTCCTGTGGCGCTTGAAGCGCGGCTTGACGCAGAGCGAGCTGGCGCGGCGCGCCGGAGTGCCTCGTCCCAACCTCTCCGCCATTGAGAGGGGGCAGCGGGAGGTATCCTTGAAGACCGTGCGCGCTCTGGCCCTGGCGCTGGATGTCCGCGCCGGAGTTTTGGTGGACGGGATCGCTCCCGAGGGAGAGGGAGCGGGCGAGCTTTCCCGGGAGGCAATGGAGCGCATCGCGGCTGCGGTCATCCGGAAGTCACCTCTAGCCGACGCAAAGGAACAGGCTCTGGCGGACCAGCTCAAACACGTCGTGAGTTCTCGTCTCCGCGCGGCTGGGCCGGTGACAAAAGGCTCGACCGAGCGGCTCAACCGAGGTTCGGACAGGGCGTGGCTCTCTCTGTCCAGCTATCCCCAAGCCGTGATCGAGAGCCTGGTCAGCCGTATCCTTGAACGCGGCGGGCGACGATGAACCGGAGGCAGATCGATACATTTTTCCGGGTGCTGGCCGAACAGTCGAATGAGAAAGTGACCGTTCTCCTCACAGGCGCGGCTGCCGGGGCCGTCTGGGGCCACGTGAGGCCCAGCGTCGATGTCGATTTCGCCGTTCAGATAAGAACGGGGGAGAAAAAGAGCTGGGAAAAAGTAGAGGCGGCCATTGAGCGGACAGTCCGGCTGACCGGCATTCAGGCAAACTACGCAGAGGACATTGATCGTTGGGGACTAATCACACTGCTGGATTATAAGCGCCGCGCCCGGCCTTACCGGCGATTCGGCCTATTGCAAGTTCGCCTGTTGGATCCAGCCTACTGGTCGATTGGTAAGATGACACGTTATCTTGATCCCGATGTCAGGGACATGGTCCAGGTGTTTAAGCGGCAGAAGGTCCCGGCGGAGCGCCTGGCCCGCTTGTGGGGCAGGGCCCTGAAAAAAAGCCCGCGCTCCGCCGCGCTTTTCCAGTTTCGACGGCAAGTGGAAGATTTCCTACAAACCCACGGGTCTGCGATATGGGGAAAGAGATTCGACGCCGGACAAACCCTGCGCCGTTTTTACCGGGCGGCAGGGATCACTGCTCCCTAAATGTGGCGGATATCAAGTACATCGCCGAGACAAACAAGATGAGCTTCGAGAAAGAGGACTGGTAAGGGTCGCCATGCACGAAGTTAAGTTGTCTGCCAAAAACCAGATCGCCCTACCACGAGAGATCAGAAACGCGCTCAAGGTAAAGGCAGGCGGCAAGCTGATCATCATAACCCGTGGTAGTACAGCGATTATGATGCGCAAGCCGAAGCGATATCCCAGAGCAATAGCCGCGATGGCTCAGAGAATGTATCCCTCCGATTATCTCCAAAGAGAGAGAGATTCTTGGGATCGGGATAGCTGACCTCGGCGCACGGCTCAGGACCGAACATAATTTGCGAACGCCCGTGCCCTCCAAGCGGCCACGGCTCTCTCCAGTGGCGCGACAGGCTTTATTTCGAATGACCCTGTATTTCAAATTGGCAGAAAAGGTTCGCGTCCCCTTTTTCTGCTTTACGTTTCTTCCTATTGCCTATTGCCTGGATATTGCCTCTCGCCTTCTTTGCCATCTTGCCCTAATTTACTTCAAACTAACTCCGGCTGGGTCTCTCGATCCGGTCACATCTTTGATTCCAGACCGCCGCCCCGGACTTGGGGAACCGCTGGGGTCAGACCCTCCAATCTTGACAATCTTTCCTGAACCGCGAGCGGCGGCGAATCTAAAATGCAGAGGGCCCGGGCCCCCCGACTCAGGTCTTTTTCCCCTTGACGTTTATCCTCAATTTGCCCTATATAGCTGAGCCAACTTCGAAAGGATCCGCGAAATGGGTAACATCTCGCCGACGAGCGAATCCAATCTCGACGTATTGGAATCGTTTTTCAAGAAATACCCGGACGTTCCCAAGGAGACTATTCTCAAGCAGCATCTCTTGAGCCTCGGTCAGTGGTTTAGCGATGCCGGGCTTCGAGCGGCCGCAGGCGCGCTGGTCAAGTCCTACCGATTGTTTTCCTATGATCTCGTACCGATGGCCGAGCTCAAGAGGGGAGAGCACCGGCGCGTTCCCGAGCACTTCGTTATGCTTCATGGGCCCTACGGCCTGCGTCCCGTGGCGATTCAGACTTCACTGTCCCCTCATTCTCCCTACCTGGTCGATGTGGTCGATGGCCGGCTTGTGCTGACGACGGGAGGGCGCGTAATCGCCGATGTCCGCTACCCGAAAACGCCCGAATATTACGCGAAGAGTTTATCCGACGGCACGCCCTACCATGAAATTGTGGCGTTCGGAACATTCATTACGATCTTTCGGAATTGCCAATACTGGGGGGCGCGCGAGGAGTGCAAGTTCTGCGACATCAACGAGAACGCCCGTCAGATGAAGTTATCGCGAGACTTCACTCTGACCGCCCCGGTAAAATCAGTGGAAGATGTGGTGCAGGTAGTCGAGGCGGTCGCGGACGACGCCCGCAAGGTCGACTCGGGTCCGCACGGCTTCGTGCTCAGCGGCGGAACCATCACCAAGACATTGCATGGAAAAACCGAGCCGGAATTCTATGGGGAGTACATACGCGCGATCAAGGGGAGCGCGGCGAAGCCGAGAATCACATTCGAAGTCAATGCGCGGCCGCGGGAAGAGATGGAATGGTACAAGGCCGCCGGCGTCGACATCATCCACCTCAACATGGAGGTGTGGGAAAAGCGTCTCTTCGAATGGATCAATCCTGGAAAGGCCCATCGTATCGGTTGGGATAACTGGGTGCGGTGGATGTGCGAGGCGGCGGAGGTATTCGGCAAGGGGGGCGTGCAGCCGAGCTTCGTCTCCGGCGTCGAAATGGCGCGGCCCCACGGGTATCGATCCGTGGCGGAGGCGGTCAAATCGACGAGCGCGGGCTTCGAGTACCTGATGTCGCGCGGGATTCTCCCGCGTCCCCAGCAGTGGCGGCGGGAGCCGTCGACGGCGCTGTGCAAGGAGGCCGAGCAGCCGCCGGTTCCATTGGACTTTTACGTGCAGCTCACGCGCAATTGGTACGAGTGCTACCAAAAATATCGCTCGAACCTGCCCCGGTTCGGGAATCGTAGGCCCGGGCTTGTTGCGGAGCGTCGCTTGCTAGGTCCCGTTCACGGCGCCTACGGCGACTATGTGTTGCTGAATGAGAATCTATATCCGGACGATATCGAAGAGCAGATCAACCGGCGCAGCGTGCCGTTCGAGAATCTCCAGGGAGGCTCATGTGTTTCATGACATTTCCGCTGACATGCAGCAGGTGATGCGCGCGCTGGAGGAACAGACGGCGCGCGATCAGCGGTCGCTTCGCCAGGTTCCCGTGGACGTCGGGCGCTGCCTTTCGCTCCTGGCGATGTCGGCCCCGCGCGGCGCATTCCTTGAGCTGGGCAGCAGCGGCGGATACTCCGCTCTGTGGCTGTCGCTGGCCGCGCGCGCGCGAGGTGTCACGCTCACTACGGTCGACCTCGATGAAGAGAAGGTCGCCTTGGCTCGCGAGAACATCTCCCGCGCCGGAGCGGCAGGCACGGTCCAGGTCGTTCATGGCGACGCTCTCGACTACGCGGCCCGTTTTGAGCAGATCGCGTTTTGCTTCTCCGATATCGAGCCCCCGGAGCGCAACGCTGCGGTCTACGAGAAGGTGGTCCCGCGCCTCGCGCCCGGCGGATGGCTCGTCATCGATAACGTAACTTCGCCCCGCATTCAGACGGACCTCCTGAGCCGCGCGCAAAATGACACGCGGGTAGACTGCGTGCTCTTGCCGTTTCCAAAGGGAGATCTCGTCTGCCGGAAGTGCTGAAGTCTTCGTGGCCTTCGTTTCAGCTTTTTATTTCAGATAGCCCCGCTCGCGGTAGAAGCGTCGGGCGCCGGGATGGAGCGGCACGTCGTAGGGCGCTTCATCGTCGTTGGCGCAGAGCTGGGCGACGTCGAGCGGCTTATAGTTGTCTGTGGGGATGAAGTCTTTGCGCTTTTCGATCGCTTCGCATAGCGCATAAGCCACGTCGTTGGGCATGTCGGCGCGCACGATCATGGGCCAGCCGCTGAAATCGAGCGTGGAAACGTCTTCGCGCATGCCGCTAAAACCGAGTTTCGACATCATCGCCGTGCGATAGCCCATCGCGGCCAAGGATTTGAGAACCACACCGTCCACGGGCAGATAGCGAAAACCGTTGTCGATGGCGGTTTGACCCCAGCTCTTGAGCCCCTCGTCGAAGATCGCGTTGATCGCGCCGTTGGCGATCGTGGCGCGCCGCAGCGGATGGCTGGGGCGCGTCATCAATTGAATCTTGCCGCCCCATTTCCGAATGTCCGCTAGGGTAAATCCGGCGCAGCGCAGCGCGGCCATCACCGTAAACAGCGTGGAGTTTTCCTTCGGATCGCCGTGGACGACCCGCCGGGTGGAAAGCTTCAAGGGAAAACGCTCCTTTTTAATTTGGGTCAGGGAAGTGATGCCGGTCGATTCATGAACCGCAAAGCCGAACACGTCAAGGGAGGGAAAAACCGCGATCGCGCGCAACGGATAGCGCCTGCGGAACGGACCCTTGCCGCGATAGGCCATCGTCAGGAACACCGACGGATTGACCCATGCCAGAGAAATCTCGCCTCGGGCCACCGCGACGATCTCGCGCGCGCCGCCGGTGGCGCAGGAGAAAGCGACGTCGTGGTCTCTCGTTCGCGCGGTCAGCGAAAGATTGAGCGCGGTGCCAACGCGCGAATCGGTTTGCAATACGCCCTCCGCCGCCCGCCGGGTTTCGGACGAGAGCGAAGTGTCGTACAAAGACGCCGTCAGTTCCAGGAGTCCCTTGGCGCGCTGGATGCCAGCGCTGTATCGCTTGGTGGTCACGGTTTTGGTTATCCTCCGGCTTGTTTTATGGCAATCGCGTGCCAGCTTGCCGCGAATCCCGCCGCCGGTCAAGACGCCTCTCGTGCACTGAGGTGCACTGAGGGTCAGG
>JACPDC010000071.1 GCA_016184235.1 Deltaproteobacteria bacterium
ACATACGCCTGGTACTTGACGCCATTCGCCTTGAGGGCGGCTTCGTAGTCGGGCCACCTGCGGTTGATGTTGGGATCCTGCTCGGCAAAGTTAAGCAGCAGGGCGGCCTTGATCTTCGGCACGTCCTCGACAGCCGGCGCGCTGCCATAGAAGGGAACCCCGGCCGCAAGCTGCGGCATCCGGACCGCGAGCGTGTTGACCATACCACCGCCGAAGCAGAAGCCCACAGCACCGAGCTTGCCGGTGGATTGCGGATGCTTCAGCAGGAACTCCGCCGCAGCGACGAAGTCTTCGGTGATTTTTCCGCGGTCGAGTGTCTTCTGCATCGCAAGGGCCTTTTCATCGGCTTCGGCGCCATACTTGTCAACGCTCGGATAACCGCCAAGGGGCCAAATCGCGTCCGGTCCCAGGGCCATGAAGCCGGCGGTGGCCAGGCGCCGCACGACATCCTCTATGTAGGGATTGAGGCCGCGGTTTTCATGCACCACCACCACGACGGGGAATTTATCGCCGCTTGCGGGACGGGCGAATAGTCCGCGCATCTGTCCATTCGACGAGTTGCCCTTCGGCGAGGGGTACATCGCATACTCGGCCCTGATTCGCTTGTCGTCTTTGGCTACCTGCTGCGCCAGCGCATAGTTGGGGCGGAGCATGTCCCACAACGCGGCCGCCGTCAGGCCGCCGACGGCAAATTTGGCAGCGCCATCCAAAAACTCGCGCCGGCTGATCCCGCCATGCACGTATATGTGGAAAAGACTAAGCAGTTGCGGATCGAAATCACTCGCTCTTTTTCTTTCCATACGATTGTCTCCTTGCGAAATCCCTATGATTTAATCCCTAATATCCTGTAAAAACCACTCCGTGGGCAGCTCCCGGCCTACCCCTTTTTCCTTCGCCAGCTGATAGACCCTGCCGGCGCAGGCGGCGAATTGGAGCCCCTGGGTGCCGGCATTGATGAAAAAGGTGATCTGGCGCGGGTTGATTGTCCACCGCCGGATTGGGGATGCGCGCCTTCTCCTCCGGCTGGCCGGCGATGTATCCGACATTGCCGTGCAGCCGCACCATCTCTTCATCCATGGTCTCGACCGTGTTTCTGCCGAGCTTGATGGAGACGTCGCAGCGCTTCACCACTTTCGGCCCGATCTCGCAGGCGCGCACGCAGGTGATGTGGGCCCCCTCTTCGAGCCACTCCGGCTGATCGAACACCACCTGGGTGGAATCCGTGCAGGCCGCCACGATATGGGAACCCCGCACTACCGCCTCCGGCCGGTCCACCGCCTCCACCGGCAAGCCGAGCTTCTTGCTCATCTCCCCGGCATAGCTCTCCCGGTGCGCCCTGGTCGGGCTGTAGACTTTGACTTTTTTGAGCTTGCGCACCTCGTGGAAGGCCTCGAGGTAACTCCGCGCCATGCCGCCGGAGCCGAATATCCCCGCCACGGACGCGTCCGTTCGCGAAAGATACCTGGCGCCCAGCCCGGCGCAGCCGCCGACGCGCATGTGCTGCAGCAAGCCGTCGTTGACGATGGCCAGAGGCTCGCCGTTGCGCACGCTGAAGACCATGATCAGGCCGCACCACGTTCCCGGCTTCATGCAGTATTTTTCCTCGGTCACCCCGTCGGGCCAATAGACCACGTCCGACTTCATGCGAATCGCAAAAACGCCGATCTTCCGGCTCGCCCCCTCCATCGTGCCCCAGCGGTAGTATCCGTCCGGGCGCTCGCAGGGAACCCACACGTCCAGGCGCGGTCTGTAGACCGCGTCGCCTTTGAGCAGGTCGTCATAGCCGGTTTCCAGCGCTTCGAGACAGTTTTTCATGTCGAGGAGCTGCTCCACCTCTCGGTTGTTGATCAACAGCATGTTCCCCTCCCTGCTTTGCCTTACAATAATATCGGAAATTTGAAAAGAGTAAGGACGGAACAGGACCGTTTCCTATTTGCGGGCGACACAGACAAAATAGTCCCGCTTCCACAACAGCCCGTCGCCTAGGCGCCGCACCAGCCCGGGCAAGATGGACAAGAGCTGCAACGGCAAACGGGCCAGACGCCCAATGCGGCGCCGCCATCCGCTCTCCTCCAGCCACGCCCGACGAACCAGTCGCCGGAGCAGCCGCTCTCTGGGCTGTTCCCGATCCAACCACTGCATGAAGCCGGGATAGACTTCTCCGGCGATCGATCTCTCCTCCTCCAGGCTCAAGCCGCTGGCCAGTATGAAGCCTCTCCAATCCGGCCAGGTCACCAGGGGAAGTTGGGCCAGCCATTCCCATCGCAGCAGATAATTTTGCGAGGTCGCCACCGCATCGGCCATGAGCAGCCTGCCGCCGGGACGGAGCACCCTGCGGCTCTCGGCCAGGAAGCGGGGCTTATCCGCAAAGCAGTGCGCGGCCTCGAGGCAGAAAACGACATCAAACACCCCGTCGGCAAAAGGCATATCGCACGCGCTGCCCAGGTGGACGCGCACGCGATCTTCCAGTCCATGCATCCTGATCAGATCCTTAGACCAGCATACCTGCTGTTCCACCACGTTGAGGCAATCCACCTGCGCTCCATAGTGCGAGGCCAGGATGATCGCCGCCCCGGCAAGACCGGAGCCCGCGTCCAAGACCCGCGCTCCAGCAAGATCCGGCGCGCATCCGACAAGGAGATGGACCAGCGCGACCTGCGCCTCGCCGATCTCTTTCGCCCCGGGCCAGTAGCCCAGATTGATCAGAGGGAGCGGCCGGCCCCCGTAGCTGGCCACGCTCCAGCGATGCATCGGGTCGAGAAACGGCGCGGCCAGCCGGTCCACAAAGGCGGTGGGCAGGGCCCGCCCCTCGAGCAGCTCTGCGAGCGTGCGGTCGCGATGCGTATAGACCTCGCGGACCCGATCGATGAACCGGGTCTCAGGGCCATTCATTGCCGGCTGCATCAGGATTTCATTTAAACATGAAACAGGGCGGGATAGCTACCGGCCTATTTCTCGGATTGACTTTGAAACCCCGTTGGAGGAATTATAGGGGCCTTACAACAGCCCGGAGGTGAAGACAGTGAAGATTCTGCGCTTCAACGACGACAGGATAGGCATACTCAAGAACGAGACCGGCGTGGTGGACGTGAGCGACGCCATCTCCTCGCGCAAGGCCAAGGGGCCGCAACGGGTGATCGAAGATATTATCGAGAATTTCCGCCGTTACCGGCGCCGCTTCGAGCGCATCGCAGCCGATCAGCAGGGCGTGCCGCTGGTGAGTGTCAAGCTGCTGGCGCCGATCCCCCGCCCGGCCAAGTGCCTGGCGGCCTTCGTCAACTACCTGGACCGGCCGGACCGGAGCCTGGATACCCTGCCCAATGAATATTTTTACAAGGCGCCGGAGCTGGTCGGCCCCGAAGGCACGGTCGAGCTGCGCGACATCCCGGCCGTGGTGGTCTACCAGCCCGAGGCGGAGCTGGCCTTCGTGATGGGGAAGAGGGCAAAGAACGTCTCGGAAAAGGACGCCATGAAGCATGTCTTCGGCTACGTCCCCTTCTTCGACATCTCGGCGCGAGGGTTGTCCCGGCGCACGCAGTTCGTGCCCAAGGGACAGGACACCCACGGACCTTGCGGTCCCTGGATCACGACGGCGGACGAGATACCCGACCCCCACAATCTAGTCGTCAAGTCGTGGGTCAACGGGCAGGCCAGGCAGAACTACAGCACCAAGCACATGGCGCACAAGATTCCGGATCAAATAGCCTGGCTGACGAAGTTGATCCAGCTCGGGCCGGGAGATGTCGTCGCCACGGGCACCTATCATGAGGGGCTCGGTCCCATCAACGACGGCGATACCCTGGAGATCGAGATCGAGAAAATGGGCAGGGCCCGCTTCCTCATCAAAGGCTACGGCCCGCGCAAGGACGCGGAGTGGATGCCGGGAAAAAATCAGCCCCAACCTCCGCCCGGCGGGGGAATGCACAGAGTTTGACCGATCCAGGGGCGATCCGTTGCGCTCGCCTGTCCGTGAAAGGAGGGCAGCTGTGACCGACCAAGCCGCGAAACGCGACAGGGCTTTCACCCTTCGCTATGTATTCAGCCTCGGCAACGGCGCCGCCAAAGAGTTCACCATCCGGCTCGACCGCAAGTCGATGAGCGCGCTGACCGCGCCGAAAGAACTCTACCCCGAGTGGACGGAGCTGACCTTCCACCAGTGCCCGACCTGCCCTTTGAATCCCCGGGAGCACCAGCGCTGCCCGATCGCCGCCAATCTGGTCGATGTCGTCGAGTTCTTCAGGGACTCTCTCTCACACGAGCAGACGGATGTCCTGGTCGAGACCGAGGCGAGGGGCTACACCAAGCGCACGACGCTCCAGGAGGGCGTCAGCTCGATCATCGGCATCTATATGGTCACCAGCGGCTGTCCCGTGATGGACAAGCTCCGCCCCATGGTGCGCACGCACCTGCCCTTTGCCACTGTGGAAGAGACCATGTACCGGGTGCTGTCGATGTACTTGCTGGCGCAGTACTTCCTGGCCAAGCGGAACCACGAGCCGGACTGGGAGCTTAAGAAGCTGGTGAATATCTACCAGGACGTCGAGAGCGTGAACAAGCACTTCCGCGAAAGGCTCTCGGCCATCAACGTGAACGACGCCACGGTCAACGCCCTGGTGAACCTCAACTGCTTTGCCGACTTCACGGCCTTCGCCATCGAAGAAAACCGTCTGGATGAGATGGAGCTCTTGTTCCACGCCTATCTGGAAAAGTAGCGCCTGCCGCGCTCAGCTCGCCCTGGTGAGCCCTTTGTGCCAGGCCAGAATCGAATTGTACAGGAGCAGAAATAGCTGGTTGAGGGCGTAGCCTGTAAGCGCCAGCGAGAGCATCCCGGCGTACATCTGATCGACCTTGAACCTTCTCTGAGAGTCCAGCACGAAGTAGCCGATTCCGTCCGAGCTTCCGACCATCTCCGAGATCACCACCAGGATGAGCATGATCCCCAGGCTCACCCTGAGCCCGGTCATGATCTGAGGCAGGGCCGCGGGAAAGACAATCTTGGTGATCGCCATGCCGCGCGACAGGCCGAAAGTCCTGCCGGTGTGCATGAGAACGCGGTCGACGCTCCTGACGCCGTCGTAGGTATTCAGCAGGACGGGCCAGGCGCAGGAAAAGGCGATGACGAAGATCTTCATCTCGTCGCCCAGGCCGAAAAAGAGCATGGCGACCGGCACGATGACCGGCGGAGGAATCGGCCGGGCCATCTCGATGAGCAGCTCGAGCATCCGGTAGACCTGGTTCCACAGGCCCATCACGATGCCCAACGGTATGCACACGAGCGCGGCCAGGAGATATCCCGCAAGCGCGCGCTGCAGGCTCACCAGGATCTGGTAGGGCAAGTCCCCGGAGATCGTGAGCAGGAAAAAAGATCTGAGAATTCTCGTCATCGGCGGGAAGAAAAGAGGATTGACCAGCTCGGTCCGGGAGAGCCCTTCCCAAACCGGCAGCAAGGCGACCAGCAGCGCCAGACCGTTGAGCTTGGACTCGCTATTCCACTTCATACGGTCTCTCCGGCGGTCATTCTTCGATGCCACGCGATGACCCTGCCCTCCACGAGAACGAAGAGCCGGTTCGCGCCGTAGCCGAGCAGGGCGACCAGAAAGATGCCGGCATACATGTTGCTCGTCTGAAGAGATCTCTCTTCATCGAGGATGAAATAGCCGAGGCCGCTCCCGCCGACGACCATCTCGGACGTGGTGACGAGGATGAGGGCGATCGCCAGGCTGATGCGCAGGCCGGTCACGATATAAGGAGAGGCGCCGGGCAGGACGATCTTTCTCAGGGCCTGCCAGCGGCCCAGACCGAAGGTCCTCCCGGTATGGAGCAGGGTCCGGTCGATATTTCTCACCCCGTCGATCGTGTTGATGAGCACGGGCCAGGCGCAGGCGTACACGGTCACCGCGACCATCATGGCATCGGCGATGCCGAGAAAAAGTATCGCCACCGGGATGATGGCCACGGAGGGCATCGGCCGCAAAAATTCGATCAAGGCCTCCGAGAAGCTATAGGCCAATCTGGAATATCCCAGCACGATTCCCAGAAAGACCGCGAGGACCGCGGCCAGCAGATAGCCGGCGGCGAAGCGGCCCAGGGTGGCGAGCAGATGGCCCAAGAGCTCCCGGAAAAACATCAATTCGTAGAGAGAGACGAGGATGCGGCTTACCGGCGGGAAATAGAGCTGGAGCGAGGCGCTCCCCCGGCTGAAGCCCTCCCATAGCAGCAGGACGGCGAGGAGCGTCACGAGACCGGGCAGGTTGATTCTGCCGGGCGGCTTCATTTCACCGCCTGGTCGCTGATCTGCCTATAGATGTCGTTTCTGAGCTCTACGAACCTCCGGTCGGCCCGCGTGGTCAGCTGGTTCCTCGGTCGCTCGAGACGGATCTCTATCCCGCGCACGACGCGGGATGGGCGGCGGCTCAAGAGGCAGATTCTGTCGGAGAGATAGATGGCTTCTTCGATGTCGTGCGTGACAAACAGGATCGTGGTCTTCAGCTCCTGCCAGAGCTTGAGCAGCGTGTCCTCCAGCTCGAGCCGGGTCAGCGCGTCGACCGAGCCGAAGGGCTCATCCATCAACAGAACCTCCGGCCCGTAGGCCAGGGCCCGGGCGATCGCCACCCTTTGCTGCATGCCTCCGGAGAGCTCCCACGGATAGTGGCGCTCAAAGCCTTCGAGCCCCACCAGGCCGATGAGGTGTCTGGCTCGATCCTCCGCCTCTCTGGAAAGTTTTCCCCGGACCTCGAGGCCGAATAGGACATTGCCGAGAACCGAGCGCCAGGCGAACAGAGACCTGTTATATTCCTGAAAGACCAGCACCAGATTCTTCGGCGGGCCGCTGATCCCGGCGCCGTTGACCTTGACCATGCCGGAGCTGGCCGGAATCAACCCGGCGATGCACATGAGCAGCGTGGTCTTGCCGCAGCCCGAGGGCCCGACCAGGGAGACAAACTCGCCTTTTTCTACTTGAAAGGAGATCTCGCCGATGGCCAGGGTCGATTCCCCGCCGATCTGGCGATAGCTCTTGGAAAGCGCTTCCACCTCCAGCAGGTGCATCATCTCCTCGCTAGGCGGCTTCGACTGAGCTCAGCCGAAGTCTCAAATCATCGTTCGACAAGCTCACCACCTTGAGGGAAATCTAAAGGCAAATCTCAGATGAACCGCCCGTACTTACAACCCGTTTGCATGAAAAGATTCGCACCAGACTAGACGGAGTTTCAGATCCAGTCAACGCCCTCTGAGCGGGCGGATCCCTCGTCTTTTGTCCGACCCGATGCTATAGAATTTATTCGGCAGAGCCGCTGAAGGAAATATCTTCAGCCGACTCCGGCCTAGCGCGCGCATGGCAACTCCCATAAGACCCGACTCCACCGCCCGCGGCCTCCTTATCCTCTACTCCAGCACCCTGCTGGCCGGTATGTGGTCGATGGTGATTCCCGCCGTTCCTCTGCTGACGACCCATTTCGGCATCTCGGCGGGCGCCGCCGCCCAGCTGGTTACCGCGCTCGCCTTCGGCCGATTTGTCGGCATGCCGGTGAGCGGCATGGTGTTGGACCGGTTGGGCGCGCGCGCGGCATTGATAAGCGGCCCGGCGCTGGCGGCCGCCGCGGCGTTGCTGGCCGCGATCGTCCCGTGGTTCGAGGCGATGCTGGTGTCGGTCGCGGTGATCGGCATAGGCGACAGCCTCTGGACGTTCGGCCGCGAACTGGCGGGCATCGATCTCGCCCGCCAGGACCAGCGGGGACGGGTCCTCAGCGGGTTCCACGGCGTCAACAATATCGGCCTGGCTCTCGGACCGCTGGCCGGCGGCGCGCTCGCCGAGGCTGTCGGCTTCCGGGCGGTCTTCATCGCCTACGCGGCGTGCGCGGCGGTTGCCGTGCCGCTGGCATTCACCGGCCACCACTCCCACCCTCCTGAAGTCCGCCCGCCGAATGCCAAGGCCGCTGCCGTGAAAACGCAGATGGGCCTTTTTCAACGGGCGGTTCGGTGGCTGCG
>JACPDC010000399.1 GCA_016184235.1 Deltaproteobacteria bacterium
TGCCGCGCGTCCTGGCGCTGCAGGGCTACTCGGTGGTGGAATCCGCGGCCGAGGAGCGCGCGCTTTCCTTGCCGGAGCTCTCTTCCTTCGATCTCCTGGTCCTGGATGATGTGCCGGCGCACCGTCTCTCTCCGGCGAAGATGGAGGCGATCGAAAAATATGTCCGCGATCTCGGCGGCGGCCTGATCGTTATTGGCGGAACCCAGAGCTATGGCGCCGGGGGCTATTATAAGACCCCGCTGGAGCGGCTGCTGCCGGTGGACATGCGGCCTCCCGCGCGCCTCGATCTCCCCCAGGTGGCGCTTCTCTTCGTCCTGGATAAATCGGGCAGCATGGGAGCGGGGCCTCCGGGGGCGACCAAGCTCGATCTGGCGAAGGCGGCGGCCTTCGCCGCCGCCGATCTCCTCAACCCCTCCGACCAGGTGGGCATCCTCGCCTTCGACGCCGGCTGGGATTGGGCCCTGCCCTTTCGGCAGGTGGGCAAGGGGGAGCTGATCTCCGAGCGCCTCTCCTCGCTCCAGTCCGATGGCGGCACGGATCTCCACAAGGCGATGGTCGAGGCGCGGCGCGCCCTTTCGGCCAAGGCTGCCGCGGTCAAGCACCTGTTGATTCTCTCCGACGGATTGACCGACAAGGCGGATTTTCGCTCCCTGGTGACGAAGATGGCGCGCGACGGGATCACGGTGTCCACGGTGGCGCTGGGGCAGGACGCCGACATCGTCTTGCTGACCGAGATCGCCAGAGACGGCAAGGGGAGAAGCTACATGACGGCAGACCCGAAGGCGATTCCGCAGATCTTTACCACAGAGACGTTGCTGATCTCGCGCGATCTCCTGGTCGAGAAGCTGACCTATCCCGCAGTAACGGCCGGCACGGGCCCGCTGAAAGGCTTCGGGCAAAAAAGCATCCCTCCCCTTCGAGGGTACGTCCTTACCCATCGCAAGCCCGCGGCGGAGCTGCTGATGAAGGCGGGGGAGGATCCCCTGCTGGCCTCGTGGAGCTACGGGCTGGGAAGGGTCGTCGCCTTCACTTCAGACCTGACCGGGCGCTGGGGGAAGGAGTGGCTGCAGTGGGAGGAGTTTCCGCGCTTGGCCGCCCAACTGGCGCGCAGCGCGACGCGAAGAGTCTCGGAGCACAGGGTTCGGACCGAGCTCAAGCAAGAAGGAGAAGAGGTAAGAGCGATCGTCGATCTGGTCTCCCGAGAGGGGGGCTTTGTCAATCACCTCAAGCTCCAGGGCAATATGACGGGGCCGGATCGGACCACCTCGACAAAGAGCCTTGAGCAGAGCGCTCCGGGCCGCTACGAGGGCCGGTTTTCTCTGCGGCAGAGAGGGGTCCATCTGCTCACGATCTACGAAGAGGGAAAAGAGCACGAGACTCGCCTGGCGGCTGCCACCGTGCCCATTATCGTCCCTTATCCGAGGGAATACCGCGAGATGAAGCCCAACACGGCTCTGCTGAACAAGCTCGCCGAGGAGAGCGGCGGCGAGGTGCTGGATCCGGATAACATGGAAGAGGGGCTGAAGCGCCTCTTTACTCCGGAGCCGAACAAGAGCCGCGCCACCCAGGAGACCTGGTGGCCGCTCTCCGGCCTCGGACTGTTTCTCTTTCTCGTCGACCTGGCGCTAAGAAGGTGGCCTGGGATACGGAGAGCTCCACCCGCAGCGGACCATTTACCCTCTTAACGTGATGACAATGGTTCCGGCGACGGTTAAGGCCGTGCCGATCATGGTTCGAAGGCTCACCTGCTCGAGATCGCGGAAGATCAGCAAGTGATGAAGAGAAGGAATCCCAGATTCTCGAGCAGAGCGGCGATCACGAGGCTCTTTAAGCCTTTGCGGCTCCAGATCGGACGCTGGAACTTTTTTATGAGGGGCAGAAAGCCGAGATAGACCGAGAGCGAAGTTACGCCTACCAGAGCCGTGGAGAAAAGCGGATAGTAGGAAACGGTGAGACCGTAGCGGACGACGGGCTGAATCAGCCCCGAGATCAGCGCCGCGGTTAGAGGAAACAGGGCATGCCACCAGCGGCCCGCCGAAGGATCGTTAGCCCGCTGCCAGGTGATAAAAAAGGTCCCGGAGACCACCAGGAGGGTGCCCGCCAGGACCAGCGGCTTGAGCTCTTCGTTTAAGAAAATAAGCGCGAAGAGCGCGCCGAACAGGGGATAGCTCGATCTCAACGAGACGCTGCGGGAAGCGCCCATGGTGACTATGCCGATGTAGGTGAGCGTCCGGATGACGGGCATCACAAAGCCTATCCCCACGAACAGGACGGCGGGAAAATAGGATATTTCCGGAACGCTCCCGGACAGAAGAACCAGAGACCAGAAGACCACCGTTTGGGTGGTAAACGAGATCAGCGTCATGGTGACCGGATTGGAATGCTTCATGCCGAATCGAGCGGCGATGTTCGCGGCCGCATAGGAAATGGCGGACCCGAGAGCTATGACTTGAGGCGATAGGTTCATGGGCGCTTGCCTGACGAGGTTTTTCAGCATAATGAAATGGAATCCTATCCTGAATCAAGCTGTTGGGTCGGATGACAGAGTAGGGGAGGTAAAA
Source organism: Deltaproteobacteria bacterium (assembly GCA_016184235.1). GTDB lineage: Bacteria > Desulfobacterota > Binatia > UBA9968 > UBA9968 > UBA9968. The sequence continues at coordinate 2,562 of JACPDC010000399.1, forward strand.
GCGATGCCGAAGGAAAGTCCGAAGATCAGAGGCTATCATGCTCACATCTATTACGACCCCGCCACCCGGGATGCCGCCGGGCGCGTGCGCGCGGGGCTGGCCAAGTTTGATGTCCGGCTCGGCAGCTGGCACGACGAGCCGGTGGGGCCGCATCCGAAAGCGATGTATCAGGCGGTTTTTTCGCCGGAGCAGTTCGCCACGATCGTCCCATGGCTGATGCTCCACCGGGAGGGGCTCGATGTCCTGGTGCACCCGGAGACCGGGGATTCCGTTAAGGATCACCTGGAGCACTCCCTGTGGCTGGGGAAGAGGCTCGACCTCGACGTCCGGCCGCTTGGCAGATCCAGTGGCCGCTGACGGAGGGAGAGGGAGAAGATCATGTCCGTAGAACAGGCCGGCGGCGCCGGCGCGGCCGCGCAACCGCACCGTTCCGGCTTTGTCGCCATCGTCGGCCGGCCCAACGTGGGGAAGTCGACGCTGCTCAACCAGCTCCTGGGGGAGAAGGTCGCGATCGTCAGTCCCAAGCCGCAGACCACGCGCAATCGCATCACCGGAATCAAAACGACGACGGCCTCGCAGATTATTTTC